>CAZUDR010000020.1:0-17107 GCA_964618715.1 uncultured Undibacter sp.
TGAAGCGGTCGAGCCAGGTGGCGTCGCGGCTCGGCGCCACCCGCACGAAATAGGCGCAGATCATCGGCGTCACCGACAGCGACACCACGGTGGAAACGGCGATGGCAAATGTGAGCGTCACCGAGAATTCGCGAAACATGCGGCCGATGACGCCGCCCATGAACAGGAGCGGGATGAAGGCGGCGATAAGTGACACCGAGATCGACACCACGGTGAAACCGATCTGCCGAGCGCCCTTCAGCGCGGCGCGTAGCGGCGAGGCGCCCGCCTCGAGATGACGGAACATGTTCTCGATCATCACGATGGCATCGTCGACCACGAAGCCGATGCACACCGCCAGCGCCATCAGCGACAGGTTGTCGATGGAAAAACCGGCGACCCACATGGCGGCGAAGGTGCCGGCCAGCGCCAGCGGCACGGTGACGCCGGCGGCCAGCGTTGTCGCCATGCGGCGCAGGAACAGCGCCACCACCAGCATCACCAGCACGATGGCGGCGAGCAATGTGATCTGCATGTGCTCGACGCTGGCGCGGATGGTCTGCGTGCGGTCGGACAGCACGGCAATGTCGAGGCCGGCCGGAACCCATTGTTCGAGGTCGGGCAGCACCTTGTAGATGCGGTCGATGGTGTCGAGGACGTTGGCGTCGCCCTGCCGCGTGATGACCAGCAGCACCGACGGCCGGTTGTTGTACCAGCCGGCTGACCGTGTGTTGCGCACGCTCGGGGAGATGGTGGCGATGTTGGACAGGCGGATGACGGTGCCGTCCACCGTCTTCACCACGATCGGGTCGTATTCCCCGGCGTCGCGCAGCTGGTCGTTGATGCCGATGCTGACCGCGCGTTTGTCTCCGTCGAAGGAACCGAGCGGGCCAACCGTGTTGGAATTGGCGATGGCGGTCCGCACTTCCTCCAGGCTCAGCCCCATGCCGGCGAGCCGGGTCGGGTCGACGCGCACACGGATTGCCGGCTGCTCGGAACCGGCGACCGTCACGTCGGCGACGCCCTCAACCTGGCTCAGCCGCTGCGCGATGATGCTGTCGGCGACGTCGTAGACCTCGCTCGGCCGCATGGTCTTCGAGGTGAGTGCGAGGATGAGAATCGGCGAGGCGGCCGGATTGACCTTGCGGAAGTGGGGCAGCGTCGGCATGTCGCCGGGCAGGTCGCTGAGCGCCGCATTGAGCGCGGCCTGCACGTCCTGTGCCGCACCCTCGATGTTGCGCGACAGGTCAAACTGCACGGTGATGCGCGAGGTGCCGAGCGAGGATACCGATGTGAGCTCGGTGACGCCGGAAATCTCGCCCAGCCGGCGTTCCAGCGGCGCCGCCACCGTCGCCGCCATCACGGCAGGATCGGCGCCGGGGCGGCTGGCGGAGACGAAGATGGTGGGCAGTTCGACGCTGGGCAGGCTGGCCACAGGCAGAAAGCGATAGGCCACCATGCCGACGAGGAACAGCCCGATCGCCAGCAGCGTGGTGCCGATCGGCCGCCGGATGAAAATGCGCGAGAAATTCATCGTCTATTCTGCCGGCGCGGAGAGCCGGCCGCGCGGTCGCGCGGGAGACAGACGCGCGCGCAGCCGCTCCATGTAGAGATAGATCACCGGCGTGGTGTAGAGCGTGAGCAACTGGGACAGCAGCAGCCCGCCGATGATGGTGATGCCGAGCGGGTTGCGCAGTTCCGAGCCGGTGCCCGACTCCAGCGCCAGCGGCAGCGCGCCGAACAGGGCGGCCAGCGTCGTCATCATGATCGGACGGAAGCGGAGCAGTGCGGCCTGTACGATCGACTCGTCCGGCGTGAGCCCCTGCCGGCGCTCGGCCTCGATGGCGAAATCGATCATCAGGATCGCGTTCTTCTTCACGATGCCCATCAGCAGGATGATGCCGATCAGCGCGATCACCGACAGGTCGTAGCCGAACGCCATCAGCGCCAGCAGGGCGCCGACGCCGGCCGAGGGCAGGGTGGAGAGAATGGTGAGCGGATGGATGAAGCTCTCGTAGAGCACGCCCAGCACGATGTAGATGGCAACCACGGCGGCAAGGATCAGCCACGGTTCGCCGGCGAGCGACCGCGCGAATTCCGCGGCGGCGCCGAAATAACTGCCGGTGACCGAGGATGGCATGCCGATTTCCTGTTCGGCCTGCGCGATGGCGGCCACCGCGTCGGAGAGGGCGTAGCCTCGCGCGACGTCGAAGGAGATGGTGACAGAGGGGAACTGGTCCTGATGTGCGATCGCCAGCGGTGCCGTCGTGTGCACGAAATGCGCGAAGGCGGCGAGCGGTACCTGGGCCGAGCCGGTCACCGAGTTGGGTGTGGCGCTGGTGTTGCGGTTGGTTTCGCCGCTGGCTGTGTTTGCCACGGTGGCGGCGGTGCCGGTCGAGGTGCTCGAGCCGGTGACGTAGATCCTTGACAGCGCCGACGGGTCACGCTGGTAGCGCGGCTGCGCCTCCAGAATGACGCGGTACTGGTTGGCCTGGCCGTAGATGGTCGACACCTGGCGCTGGCCGAAGGCGTCATTGAGCGTGTCGGTGACGCTCTGCATGGACACGCCGAGACGGCCGGCGCGCTCACGGTCGACGTCGACGCGGATGCGCGGAGCGTTCTCCTGCGCCTCGGATGCCACCTCGCGCAGCGCGGGCGCCTCGCGCAATGCCCTCACCAGTCTGCCCGTCCATTCGACCACCTCGTCCCGGTCGGTGGAGACCAGCGTGTACTGGTACTGTGCGCGGCCGATGCGGGTGGAAATCTGGATGTCCTGCGCCGCCTGGAAATAGACCCGCATGCCGGGAATGCCGGCCACCGCGCGCCGGAGCCGCGCGGTCACGGCACCGACCAGATCGGTACGGTCATCGCGCGGCTTGAGCACGATGGTCAGACGTCCGGCATTGGGCGTGGCGTTGAGCGGGCTCACCCCGATCACCGAAACGACGCCGGCCACGTCCGGATCGGCGCGGATCGCGTCCTCCACCTGGCGCTGCCGTCGTTGCATTTCGGTGAAGGAGACATCGGTTCCCGCTTCCGTCACGGCGGTGATCAGGCCGGTGTCCTGCAGCGGCAGGAACCCCTTCGGCATGACCACGTAGAGCGCGATGGTGGCGGCGAGCGTGGCCAGCGTGAAAACCAGCGTGCCGAACTGATGGCGCAGCACCCACTGCAGGCTGCCGTGATAGGCCTCGACGGTGGCGTCGACCAGCCGCCCGAAACGCTGCGTCAGCCTGCCGCTGCCGCGGCTGCCGTCCTGGCGCAGGATCCGGCTGCACATCATCGGTGTCAGCGTCAGCGACACGACGGCGGATGCGATGACGGCGATGGTCAGCGTCAGCGCAAATTCGCGAAACATGCGGCCGACCAGTCCGGTCATGAACAGCAGCGGGATGAACACCGCGATCAGCGACAGCGTGAGCGAGATCACCGTGAAGGCGATTTCCCTCGCGCCTCTCAGCGCGGCCTGCAGCGGTTTCTCGCCGTTCTCCATGTGGCGGACGATGTTCTCGATCATCACAATGGCGTCGTCGACCACGAAGCCGGTGCCGATGGTCAGCGCCATCAGCGACAGGTTGTCGAGTGAAAACCCGCAGAACCACATCACGCCGAAGGTGGCGATCAGCGACAACGGCAGCGCTACGCCGGCAATGATGGTGGCGCGGAACGTGCGCAGGAAGATGAGCACGACCATCACGACCAGCGCGACGCTGAGGACGAGCGTGAACTGCACGTCGCGCACCGAGGCACGGATGGTGTCGGTGCGGTCGCTGACGATCGTCAGTCTGACGCCGGCCGGCATCGCGTTCTGCAGCCGCGGCAGTGCCTCGCGGACACGTTCGACCGTCTCGATCACGTTGGCGCCGGGCTGGCGTTGCACGTCGACCACGATCGCGGGCTGGCCCTTGTACCAGGCGCCGACCTTGGCGTTCTCCAGGCCCTCGACCACGTCGGCAATATCGGACAAATTGACCGGGGCGCCGTTGCGGTACGCCACAACGATGCCCCTGTAGGTTTCGGCATCGGTGATCTGATCGTTGGCGGCGATGCTGTAGGACTGGTGCGTTCCGTCGAGCGAGCCTTTCGGCCCCGCCACATTGGCGCCGACGATCGCGGTGCGCAGGTCTTCCAGCGCGATGCCGTAGGCGGCGAGGCGGGCGAGATCGGCCTGGATGCGGATCGCGGGCCGGATGCCGCCCTGCACCGAGACACGCCCGACGCCGGTCAGTTCCGACAGGCGCGGTGCCATGATCGTGTCGGCGTTGTCGGACAGCGTGCGCAGGTCGACGGTGTCGGAGGTCAGCGCCAGGGTCACGATGGGCGCGTCGGCCGGGTTCACCTTCGAATAGAGCGGCGGATACGGCAGGTTGCGCGGCAGTGCCGAGCCCGCGGCGTTGATCGCCGACTGCACGTCCTGCGAGGCTGCGTCGATATCGCGGCTCAGGTCGAACTGCAGCGTGATCTGGCTGACGCCGAATGAACTCGACGACGTCATCGTTTCCAGCGCCGCAATCTGGCCGAACTGGCGCTCGAGCGGCGCGGTGACCAGCTTCGAAATTGTGTCCGGATTGGCGCCGGGCAGCTGGGTGGTGATCTGGATCGTGGGGAAGTCCACCTGCGGCAGCGCCGATACCGGCAGCCACAGGTAGCCGAGCAAACCGCCCAGCATCACCGCGACGCCGAGCAGGGAGGTGGCGATCGGCCGGTGGATGAAAGGCGAGGAGACGCTCATTGCTGCGGGTTCGGCCGCTGGCCGCCGCCATTGCGTCGCCGGCGCTCACCCGCCTGGCTGACCGCCGGCCGGTCCGCGTTGCGGGGCCGTGTGCCCGGCGCCCCGCCTCCGAAGGTCACGCCGGCGCCGTCGGTCAGCCGGGCAAAACCGGTGGTGATCACGCGCTCGCCCGGTTCCAGCCCTCCGGCGACCACTGTCTGTGTTTCGTCCTGTCCGCGCACCGTGATCTTGCGCACCACCGCCTTGTCGTCGGCATCGATCACGTAGACGAAGGTGCCGTCGGGGCCACGCTGGACTGCGCCGGTCGGTATCACCAGAACCTGTCGCAGCGTGTCGATCGTCAGCCGCACATTGACGAACTGGCCCGGCCAAAGCCTGAGATCCGTATTCGGAAACTCGGCCTTCAGCTTCACGGTGCCGGTTGCGGGATCGACCTGGTTGTCGACGACAGTGAGCTTGCCGCGTTCGATGACTTCATTGGTATCCGAGCGCAAAGCCTCCGCGGCCAGCGGACCTTTGGCAAAGGCGTCGTTCACGCGGGCAAGATCCTGCTGCGGCAGGTTGAACTGCACCGACATTGGCCTGAGCTGCGTGATGGTGACGATGGCGGAACTCGAGTCCGAAGCGCGCACATAATTGCCCTCGTCGACCATGCGGAAACCGGTGCGCCCCGCGATCGGCGCGGTGATGGTGGTGTATCCGAGTGTCGCCCGCGCATTCTCCACCGCCGCCTCGTCCGCCTTCACCTGGGCTGCATACTGCGTCACGGTCGCCTTCTGGGTGTCAGCCTGCTGTTTGTTGATCGCGTTGGTAGCGGCAAGTTTCTCGTAGCGGGCCAGATCGTTTCGTGCATTGGCGAGCAACGCCTCGTCCTGCGCCTGCTTGGCCAGTGCCTGATCGAGCTGGGCCCGGTAGATGGTCGGGTCGATGCGCGACAGCACGTCGCCCTGTTTGACGTCGTCGCCCTCCCTGAAAGTGACGGCGATGAGCTTGCCATCGACCTGGGGTCGTATGGTCACCGTGTTGATCGCGCGTGCGGTGCCGACCGCGTCGATGAACTCGGGGACGTCCATGCGTTTGACCGTCGCGGCCAGCACCGGGACCGGTCCGCTGCCCGCACCGAAGCGGCTGCGGAAGGAGGTTTGCACGGGCGTCGACGGGTAATAGACATAGGCCAGCGCCGCTGCCACCGCAGCCAGCATCAGCAATGTCGCCAGCCAGCGGAGCCCGCGCCGCGGGCGAGTTTCGCCCAGCTGTTTTTTCGGCAGTTCACCGTGCATTGACCTGTTCCGGTGGTCTTGGCTTCCAGCCTCCGCCAAGCGCCTGATAGAGGCTGATGACGGCCTGAATGTGGGCGAGGCGCGCCTGCACCAGCACGTCCTGGGCCTCATATAGTGTTTGTTGTGTCTGGAGCACGGTCACAAGGTCGATCGTTCCCTCGGCGAACCGCTGCTCGGCAATATCGAAGGCGCGCCGCGAGCTGGCAACCACGGCGCGTTGCAGGCGCACGCGCAACGCGGTCTGGCGGATGGCGTCGAGCGCGTTCTCCACGTCGCCGAAGGCCGAGATCGCCGCCTTCCGATAGTTCTGCAGCAATTCGTCCTGCCGACCCTTCTGCAGGTCGAGATTGCCCTGCAGCCGGCCGGCTTCGAAGATCGGCTGTGTCAGGCTGGCGACGGCCGTGTAGATCGCGGACTCCGGTCGCGTCAGGAGCCTGAAAACGGAGCTCTGGTAGCCGCCCTCGCCGGTGAGCGTGATCGAAGGCAGAAACTGGGCGCGGGCGTTGGCGACATTGGCGTTGGCGGACGCGAGATCGGCTTCCGCCTTGCGGATGTCCGGTCGCTGGGCAAGCAGTTCCGATGGCAGTCCCGGCGTGACCCGCGGAATACGGATGGTGTTGAGCGAGCCGCCGCGGATATGCACAGCCTCCGGCGAGCGCGCCATGAGAATCGCAAGCGCGGTCCGGTTCTGCTTCAGCGTCTGCTCCAGCGGGGGAATCGCCGCGCGCAGGGTTTCGACCACACTCTGCTGCTGCGCCAGGTCCAGCTCGGAGGCGGTGCCCGCATTGAGCCTCTGCCTTATGAGTTCAAGCACGCGGGTGGCGCTTTTCAGATCCTCGCGCGCGTAGCGCAGGCGGTCCTGGGTCGCCAGGATCTGGAAGTAGGCATTGGCGGCGGCCACCACGGTGGAGAGCGCGACCACCTCGCGGTCAAACCGGCTGGCGGCGGCCGTCTGCTCCGCCGCCTGCAGGAGCGCCTGGTTCTTGCCCCAGAAGTCGATCTCGAAACTTGCATTCAGCGTGATCTGGAAATTGTTGCGCCGGGTTGGCGATCCCGCGCCCGCGACTACGCCAGCGCCAGAGAACGTGGTGCCCGAAGATTGCGAACGCGAAGCATCGCCGTTGAAACCGATGATCGGCAACAGTGCGGCGCCGGCGATGCGCGCCTGCGCGTCCGCCTGGACGATGCGGGCGACCGCCGCTGCAATATCGAGATTGGCAAGCTGGGCCTGCTCGATGATCAGTGTGAGTTCGCGTGAACGAAACCCGCGCCACCAGTCGAGTTCGGGCAGTGCCGCTTCCGCCAGTTTCTGCGTTTTCGGGCCGCCGGCATAGAAAGCCGGGATCTGAAGTCCCGGCTCCGGATTATCGCCGGTCAGCAGGCATCCGCCGAGAGGCAGCATCAGGCAAGCTCCCTGCAGCATCATCAGCAGCGGACGGGCGCGTCGCTTCCTCGCCGACTGCTTGGCTGCTGCACCACGACGCATACCGACTACTTCCAAGGACGGTCCGGTGATGAAGCCGGAGGTGTGTCCCTCCGGCTCTCCCTATTTTCTGGTCCTGCGGCGGCTGCGCCAGTCGGCCATCGCCTGGCGGCCTTCCGGCGACATCTTCGTCGCCAAATCGGCAAACATGCCATGCAGCATTTCGTCGTAGCTCTGCCGCGCCGCCCGCGACGCGGCCATGGCCGCGCGCACGTCCTCGTCGCTGAACGGCTGCTGGCGCAACGTATCGCGAATGTGATCGCGGGCGTCGCGGTACTTTTTCTGCGCGGCCTCGATAACATCCTTGTTCGCCTCTACCGCGTCACGCAGGATCGCCGCATCGGCCGTCGGCAGGGTGCTGGCGACCCGTTCGATGCGCACCAGCACGTTACGGTCCCAGCGCGGCGGAGGCGAGCGGATCGCCATGGCCACGGCGATGCCGATAAAGAAGAGATTGAGCGCGAGTGAGCCGAACAGCAGCCAGCGCCCGCCGCGTCGCGGGGGCGTCGCCGCCGGCTCAGCCGTGCTCATTGGCCGGCCTCGCTCGCTGTGTCCGGACCGAACACGGCGCCCAGCTCGGTGGTGCTGGGCGACAGGAAGGGCGCGTCGATCTGCTCGACCTGGTCAAGCCCGTCAATGCTGCGGTCGATGCCGGCAATCCCGACAAAGAAGCCGATCACGGCGCAGGCGCACAGCGCGGCAACGCGCGGCCAGGCTGGCGCAAGCTGGAAGTCGAGCAGCATGGCCGGCAGCCGCCACAGAGGCACGGTCTGCCGTGGCAGCGGGCGTGCATTGAGCCTGGCGACAACGCGCAACACGGCCGCATCGTCGGCCTCCTGCCTGCCGATCAGGCGGCTGAGCGCGCCATCAAACTGCTGCGCCTGCTCCAGCATCGCGCGCGCTTCGGCGCTCCCGGCAATCAGTCGCTCGGCCCGTGCGCGCTCCTCAATCGGCCAGCGGCCAAAATCGGCGCCGTGGCGATCGAGCAGGTCCTGAAACTGTTCCGTGTTCATGCTCTTCTCTTCGTCCATCTCTTCGCTTGTACGGTCCGGTCCCCGAATGGCTGTCCGCAACCCGCGATCTTCCCTCACTCCCCGTCGATCACGCCGCCCAGTGCACGGCGCAGGTTCTGCTTGCCGCGCACCAGCAATGTCTCAACCGCCGACACCGTGGTGTCGAGCATCTCGGCCACCTGCGCATTGCTCATGCCCTCGCTGTAGGTGAGGACAATGGCCGCGCGCTGGCGGTCCGGCAGTTCGGCGATGGCCGCCGCCAGCTGCCGTTCGCGTTCGTCCGTTTCTGCCCGTTCACCGGCACCCGGTGAAGGGTCGACAATCTCTCCGGCCGCCTCCAGATCGACCCATGCGGCGCGCCGCTTGCGGTCGAGGCAGAGGTTGACCACCACCCGCGTGAGCCAGGTGCGGAACGCCGCCAGCGGCTGCCACCGCGGCGCGTGGGTCCACACCCGCAACATCGCCTCCTGTGCCACGTCCTCGGCGTCGGCGGCGTTGCCGAGGATGCGGCGCGCGAGCCCGAGCATGGCCGGCAGATGGCGGCGCGTGAGCCTATGATAGGCCCGCTCGTCACCACGTGCGACCTGGGCCATGAGCGCTTCGTCGCTGTCGTCCATCGGGGGGCGGTCATTGCACAAGCCCGTTCAGTCTAGCGCGTGGCCTGTTGATTGAACGGGGCAGGTCGGCGATTCCTGTGGTGAAGGGCGGAATTCAAGCCGGGGGCCAAGCCCCGGAAGCCATTGGCAAACTATTGAATTTACGCATATTTTACAAGGATGGCCGGGTGCGGGGGTGCCCGGGAGGCCACATGGGCGGGCCGGAGCGGGCGCGGCCGGCGGGTCAGGCCCGGCCGGGCGCCACGTCGGTCACGGCGAACCCGGCAATGCGCTTGTAGTTCTCGCTGAGCGCGCGCAGTTCGTCCTGGGTGATGTACTTGTCGAGGTCGTCGAACGGCCTGTCGCCGACCAGTTCCTCCACCTTGATATTGATGAAGTCGGGCGGGTGCTCGCGGTTGGTGCGTACGACCCTGGCGACGGGTCCGCTGCGCGCCGCCTCATAGGCCTTCAGCGCGTCGCGCGGATCGGTGTGGCTGCGCAGGAAATCGGCCAGCGTGCGCGCGTCGATCGCCGCCTGCGCGGCCCCGTTTGAACCGCGCGGATACATGGGATGCGCCGCGTCTCCCGCCAGCGTCACCCGTCCGAAGGTCCAGGTATCGATCGGATCCTTGTCGACCATGGGATATTCGAGGATCTGGTCGGCGTCGCGGATCATCTGCGCCACATCCAGCCAGTCGAAACGCCATTGTTCGTAGATCGGGAAGAAGTCGTTCAGGTCGCCGGGCTTGTTCCAGTCGTTGGCATCGGTGGTATCGCGCTGGATCTCGGCCATCCAGTTGACCAGCTGGTTTCCCTCGCCGTCGACGTCATCGATGATCGGATAAATCACGATCTTGCCGGTGAGGATGGAGCCGACCCGCATATAGGTGCGCCCGCCCAGGATCGGCTTGCGCCGCGTGATCCCGCGCCAGGTATTGATGCCGGAGAACACCACCCTGTCGTCCGGGTAGTACTGCTTGCGGACGACAGAATTGACGCCGTCGCACGCCACCACCACGTCGGCCTGCACACTCTCCAGGGTTTCGCCGGTCGTCGTCTGCCTGAAATGCACGCGGGCTCCGCGTTCGTCCTGCTCCACGCCGGTGCATTCGTGATCGGTACGCACCGCCTCCGGTCCGAGGGCGGCGCGCGTTGCGTCGTACAGGATCAGATGCAACCGGCCGCGGTGGATGCCGACTTCGGGATACTCGTAGCCGGCGAACTTGCCGCGCGGCTCCTTGTAGATGAGCTGCCCGAAGCGGTTGAAGAAGCAGCTCTCGCGGTTTTCGATTCCGGCAGCGAGGATTGCGTCGCTCAGACCGAGCGCGCTGAACTCGCGCATGGCATGCGGCAACACGGTGATGCCGACGCCGAGCTCCCTGATCTCGGGCGCGCGCTCGTAGACGCGCGCCTGGATGCCGCGTTGCTTGAGATCGAGCGCGAGCGAGAGCCCGCAAATGCCGCCACCGATGATGGCTACCCGCATGCCTGCCATGTCCTTCGTTGGGTGGCCGCAATGGACGGGATCGGTTCCGGTCTGTCAACATGGGCGGAACCGGCGCGGCTGGCCGTGATCACAGGGAGGAACCAGCAGTCATGGACAAGGCACTCTACGACAAGGGCATGCAGATGCGCCGCAAGGTGCTTGGCGATGAATATGTCGACCGCGCGGTCGCCAATACCGACGATTTCAATCGCAAATTTCAGGAGCTGCTCAACGAGTACTGCTGGGGCGCGGTGTGGACCGACGAGGATCTCAAGCCGCGCGACCGCAGCCTGCTCAATCTCGGCATGATCGCCTGTCTGGGCCGCATGCACGAGTTCGAGGCACATTTCCGTGGCGCGCTGAACAACGGGCTCACGCCGAAGGAACTGTCCGCCATCCTCCGCCAGGTCGCGGTGTATTGCGGCTTTCCGGCGGCGGTCGACTGCCACCGCGTGGCCAAGCAGGTGCTGGCGGCGGACGCAGCAAAGAAGCGTTAAGGCTGGCGCCCGATAATGCCCGGACGGGCTCCTGCCGCCGGGTTTTGGCGGCGTCCGGCACCGCGCGCCGGGCTTGGGGGCTCGTCCGGGCCCCATTATTGTCTTGAATGCGCCGTCATCCCGGGGCAATCCAGGGCGGTGCTTCGTTCGCGGCCGCTTCGGGCCGCTTCCAGGTGGATGATGATCCGACCCTTTTTTGCCTTGCAGCTTGCGCTGGGCCTCGCGATTCCGGCAGCCCCGGCGCTGGCCCAATCCGGCTCAGGGTCGTCGCCGATCTACCAGGAAGAACTGCCGCCCGCGTCCGGGGCGAGTGACGACCGCTATATGTACCGGCCCCAGTCACAAGGCTCGCGGGGCGGGGCGGGTGCGCCAAGCAACATCCTGCCGGAAGAGGCCGAAGCCAGCCCGCTGCCCGATCCGGCCTTCGTCAACCCCGATGTCTATGGCCGCTACAGGGATCCGGCCTACCGGAGCAATCCGGGCGCCCCTCAGTCCGATCCGAACGCCTACAGCCGTCAGCAGCCGGCGTCCCCGCCGGACCCGAATGCCTACGGTCGCCAGCAACCGGTGTACCAGACCGACCCGAACGCCTACGGTCGTCAGCAGCCGGCGTATCAGGCCGATCCCAATGCCTACAGCCGGCGGCAGCCGGTTTATCAGACCGATCCCAATGTGCACGGCTCGCAGCAGCCAGCCTACCCGGCTGATCCCAACTCTGCCGGTCGCCAGCAACCGGTTTACCAGACGCCTCCCAATCCCTTCGCCATCCGGCCGCCGGCGCCGATCGGAAACGCGCCCGGTGCCTCGCCGCAGCCCGTGCCGCCTGCGGCCACCGCTGCCCTGCCGCCGGAGGATCAGCCCGAGGTTGGCCCGCCACAGGCACTGCCGGACCACCTCAAGCGTCAGATCGTGGACTTCAAGTCCACCGAGGGCGCCGGCACGATCATTGTCGATACCGACAAGACCTATCTTTATCTGACGCTCGGCAATCACAAGGCTGTCCGTTATGGCATCGGCGTGGGCCGCGACGGCTTCACCTGGTCGGGCACCGAGCGGATATCGAAGATGAAGGAATGGCCGGACTGGTTTCCGCCGGCCGAGATGATCGAGCGGCAGCCTTATCTGCCGCGCATGATGGCAGGCGGGCCCGGTAACCCGCTCGGTGCGCGCGCGCTCTATCTCGGCAAGACGCTGTACCGCATTCACGGCACCAACCAGCCGTCCACCATCGGCAAGACCGTCTCGTCCGGCTGCATCCGTCTGCTCAACGAGGACATCGAGGACCTCTACAGCCGCGTGAAGGTGGGAACGCGCGTGGTCGTGCTGGCAAGCGAAGGACCGGAGACGACAGCGGCCAGTCGCGCCACCGGCAGCACACAGACGCCACCGCCGCGCGAAGTGACCGGCGGACTTCCGCCGCTGCGCTAAGCCGGGCCTTGGCGGATCAACATTATCCCGTCGCAATCATCGGCGCCGGTCCGACCGGGCTGACCCTGGCCAATCTTCTCGGCGTCTACGGCGTCGGCTGCCTGCTCGTCGAACGCAACGCGGCGACCGTGCACGAGCCGCGCGCGGTGTCGATCGACGACGAGTCGCTGCGCATCATGCAGGCGGCCGGCCTGGTCGAGGAGGTGATGGCCGAGACCGTGCACGGTTACGGCGCGCATTACCATTCCGCGCGCGGGCGCCTGTTCGCCAGGGTGCAGCCGACCGAACGGCCCTATGGTTTTCCCCGCCGCAACGCCTTCCGCCAGCCCGTCCTCGAGGCGCAATTGCACAAGGCGCTGGCGCGCTTTCCTCACGTCACCCGGTTGTTCGATCATGAACTGATCGCGTTCGAGAATACCGGCAGCGGCGTCACCTTGCGCCTGCGCAAGCCTTCCGGCATCGAGGCCGATATCACCTGCGACTATCTCGTCGCCTGCGATGGCGCCTCCAGCTTCGTGCGCCGCACGCTCGGCATCGGCATGAGCGGTTCGACGTTTCGCGAGCGCTGGCTGATCGTCGACCTTGAAGACTCGCCGGTTGCCTCGCCGCATACCAAGGTGTGGTCGGATCCGGAGCGGCCGACGATCGCGCTGCCGGGGCCGAACCTGACCCGCCGTTACGAATTCATGCTGCACGATCATGAAACCGACGCGGACCTGCTGGCGCCGGCTATGGTGCGGCAACTGCTGGAAACGCACGAAGCGGCGCCGCAGAGCCGCATCGTGCGCACCGTGGTCTATACCTTCCATGCCCGTGTCGCCGACCGCTGGTCGCAGGGGCGCGTCTTGCTGGCGGGGGATGCCGCGCATCTGACACCGCCGTTCGCCGGCCAGGGCATGAACAGCGGCGTGCGCGACGCCAGCAATCTTGCCTGGAAGCTGGCGGCGGTCATACAGGGGCAGCTCGGCCCCGGGCTGATGGCGAGCTACGAGCCCGAACGCCGCGACCATGCCTGGAGCATGATCAAATTTGCGCTCGACATCGGACGGGTCATGCGGCCGCCGCATGCGCTCGCGGCGTTCATGCTCGAATACGGCTTTCTGGCGCTGTCGTTGTTCCCCAATGCGCGCGACTACATCGCCCAGATGAAGTTCAAGCCGCCGCCGCGTTTCGCGCAAGGCTTCATCGTGCCGGACGCGACTGGCGCCAGACACACGCTGGTCGGCCGCATGCTGCCGCAGCCGCACGTGCTGACCGCCGATCGCGGCGAGGTGCTGCTCGACGAGGTGCTCGGGCCGGGCTTTGCCGTGCTGCTGCACAGCAATCGGGCCGGTGCCGTCCTGCCGTCGCTCGCGGAGGCGCCGTGGCGCGATCTCGGCGCGCGCATCGTGGTGATGCGGCCCGACGGCCGCCTCGATGCGGGCGACGGTGCAACGGCCGTGCGCGCCCTCGACAGCACCGACAAGGGACTGGCGCGGTTTGCCGACCATGTGCTGCTGCTGCGCCCGGACCGCTACGTCGCGGCGTGCATCAAGGTGGATGCGCTGCGGCAGGGGGCGAGGAAGGTGAAGGAGTTGGTGGCGGAAACCTTCACCGCTCCGGAAAAGCGCTGACACGCACTTCGCTCAATCCCGCGCAAGCGGGAATCCAGGGCCGGTTGTAAAGGCCGGTAAAGGACCGGGTCCCCGCTTCCGCGGGGACGAGCGGAGTTGTGTTTGCCGAAGCGGAACGCTTACTCCGCCGCCGCGCTTGCCTGCTTGCCGATCGCGGCGTTGACCCGCGGCATGACTTCCTCGGCCATCAGCTGCATCGAGCGCTTGCCGAGCGCGAGGTCGACCCAGTCCATGCCGGCATAGACCAGTTCGCCGAAATCGCCGGTCTCCTCGCGCAGCCTGAGAATCTCGTCGACCACCTTGTTGACCGAGCCGTAGGTGACGCAGTTGTCCATGACGAAATCCTCGGTGATCTCGTCGTCGGGCTGCTCCTTGTGGCTCTTGAACACATAGAGCCGGCCGCCGCGCTTCATCTTGGCAAGCATCTGCGAGAAATAGAACTTGTACGGGCTGCTTGCGTCGTCGCGGCCGTAGCGCCGCGCGGTCTTGTCGTCGTCGGCGACGAAGATGGTGCGCGCCACCCGCCAGTCCGCCACGTTCGCCTTCTGCCCGGCCTCGGTCTTGCCCCTGGCGTAGTTGGTCCAGTGCGACTTCAGGTGCTTCGAGAGCAGGAAGTTGGCCGACAGCGGGTGGAAGTCGCGCTTGCCCATCAGCACGACGCCCGGCGAGAACGGCGCCACCACGGTGCCGACGATCTCCGGCCGCGGCTTCTGGAACGGCTTGGCGAGAATGCCGATGCCGAGCTCCAGCGCGGCGGTGCGCGCGAAACCGACCTTGAACCGGTTATCGGGAAAATCGATGTCGTAGGGCGGGTCGCGTTCCCACACCGCAAGGATGACGTCGATAGCTTCCGCGAAAATCTTGTTGCGGTCCTCGTCGAGGATGCCGATCGCCTCGCAATCGGAGGTGAGCGCGCCGGGGCTGACACCCATGATAAAGCGGCCCTGCGACAGATGATCGAACATGGCTGCGTTGACCGCGATCACGACCGGATGCATCTGCGCCAGGTTGGTGGTGCCGGTGGCGAGCTTGATCTGACTGGTGTCGTGGATCAGCGTCGCCTGGAACAGCATGCTGTTGGTGATGTTCTCGCAGGCGTCGGTCAGGTGCTCGCCGACGAAGGCGTCATAGAAGCCGAGCTTGTCGGCCAGAATGATCGCCTCGCGATCCTCGCGCAGCGTCTGCGACCAGTCCCGGTCCATGGGATGCACCGGCATGGTGAAGTAGCCCAACCGCATATATGTCTCCGCCTCGATGACGTGCTGCGCCGCAAACTAGCCGAGCGGCCGTGCCAATGCACCAACTCTTCGGTTGCCAATTGCCGCAGCTTGAGCGCTACCGAAACCGCATTTGGGCGTTTGATTCAATGACTAATGTCAATTTTGAAAGGGCGAAAAGTTGAACTTCCTGTGCGTCCGGTTGCGCCGGATCCGGGCGTTCAGAGGATCGCCGCTGCGGTCCGCTGGATGACCCATACCGCTGCGACGGAACCGATAGCGTAGGCAGTCACCTCGCGCAGCCGCGGCAGGCGCAGGGCGAGCAGGCGGTCAACCACCGCGGCCAGCGCCAGCACGGCGCCGACGAACAGAAGCTGGCCCGCCTCGACGCCGAGATTGAAGGTCAGCAGCGCGAGCGGCACGTCCGCCTGCGGCAGGCCGATCGCCTTCAGCGCGCCGCCGAAACCGAAGCCGTGCAGCAGGCCGAAGGCGAACGCCATGATCCATGGCGCCCGGTTGGCGAGATCGAACTGTCCGTGGTCGAGGCGGACGACCTCGGCGGCGGCGAAGCAGATGCTGAGCGCGATGACGGCCTCGACGGGCGCCTGCGGCACCTGCATCCAGTTGAGCGCGGCGGCGGCGAGCGTGATGCTGTGCGCGACCGTAAAGGCGGTGATGGTCTTCACCAGCATCCAGCGGTCGTGAATGAGCAGCATCAGCGCGAGCACAAACATCAGATGGTCGATGCCGCCAAGGATGTGCTCGACGCCGAGCAGGAAATAGGTCTTCGCGGTCTCCAGCCATGTCGGCGTGGCAACCAGCGTGAACGACGGGCGGTCGGGTGTGAGCCGCGCCGACTGGACCGTGCCGTCGCTACGTGATGCGCGCACGATCACGTCGGTATAGGTGGTGGCGAGGCCGTCGATGGCAATCTCGCGCCCGTCGAGACCGCCGGGGCACGACACCTGCAGGCGGTCGATCATCCCGCCGCCGGCAGGCTCGGAGCGCGGCGGCGCCAGATTCACGCAGTCGGCCGGCAGGCGCACGCGCAGGCTCAGGCGCATGTCGCCGCGCGCCGGCACCTTGAAGCGCACTGCATAACTGTCCGCGCTTTCCTGGCTTATCTCGAGAAAGCCGGGGCGCAGCTCGTGCGCCGCAGCCGGCGCGACAAGCGCCAGCATTGCGACCAGTGCGACCAGCGCGCGGATCACTGTGCCGCCTTCGCCGCCCGGCCGGCGCCCGCGGCATCCGGCAGGACGATCTCGTACCTGTCGCGCAGCCGCTCGTATTCCGTCTTGCGGAAGGCGTCGCGTTTGGCGTCGCGCCACTTGCGCTCGACTGCGTCGCGCACGTCCGCCAGCGGCGGATCGTAGCCGTCGCGGCGTTCGGTCACGCGCACCAGATGCAGCCCGTAGGGCGACCTTACCGGCCCGCTCCAGACATTGAGCGGCAGTTGCGCCAGCCGTTCGCCGAAACCCTGGCCGAAATTGCGGTCAATGCCGGCTACCGGCGCAAGCGGTATTTCGCGCGGCAGCAGCGTCGGATCGCCGAGGTTGCGCAGGTCCGCACCGGCGGGCGCGTCATTGGCTTCCTGCAGCAGCCTTTCGGCGCGCGCGGCCACCGGCTCTTCCGAACGTTGCGGGTTGATGAAGATCTGCTCGAAAGCGAGTTTCGGCGCGACACGGAATTCGGCGCGGTGGGCAGCGAGAAAGGCCTCCAGTTTGGTATCCGTCGCGGCGAGCGCATCCTCGCCCGGCTCGGTGAGAAACTCCATCTTCTGCTG
>CAZUDR010000021.1:0-5929 GCA_964618715.1 uncultured Undibacter sp.
CGTCTTTATTGCTCCCCGTGGCACTCTGCGAGACGCCGGTCGTAGTCGAGCACCGCCTGCAGCAGCACCTGCGCGCCGGCGGCACACTGCTCCCGGGATGAATACTCGATCTCGTTGTGGCTGATGCCGTCCTTGCATGGCACGAAGACCATCGCGGCCGGTGCCACGCGCGCGACATAGGCGGCGTCGTGGCCGGCACCCGACATCATCTCGCGCGTGGAGTAGCCGGAGATCCGCGCCGCCTCGCGCACGGCGGCGACGCAGTCGGCATCGAAGTAAACCGGCGGCTGCGTCATGATGGTTTTCAGCGCGACGCCGAGACCGAGCTCGCGTCTGATCGCATCGGCGGTCTCGTTGATTATCCGTTCGATGCGGTCGAGGACCGCCGGGTCGGGGCAGCGCAGGTCGATGGTGAGAAACGCTTCGCCGGGCACCACATTGGGCGATCCCGGCCTGACCTCGAGCAGGCCGACGGTGCCGACAGCCGGCGGATGAGCGCGCGCCGCGGAATTGACGGTTTCAATAACTCGGGCGGCGCCGACCAGCGCGTCGTGACGGCGCGGCATCGGCGTGGTGCCGGCATGGGTGTCCTGGCCGGTCAGCGTCATCTCGTACCAGCGCATCGCCTGCACGCCGGTGACCACGCCGACATCCTTGCCCTCGGCTTCGAGCCAGGGGCCCTGCTCGATGTGCACCTCGAAGAAGGCCGACAGTTTGTGGTCGCCGCAGGCTTCCGGTCCGCGATAGCCGATCGCATCCAGCGCGGCGCCGAACGTCTCGCCGCTGCGGTCGGCGCGCGCCGCCGCCCAGTCGCGGCTGTAGATGCCGGCGAACACGCCGGAGGCCAGCATGGGCGGCGCGAAGCGGGCGCCTTCCTCGTTGGTCCAGTTGATCAGCTCGACGGGGGCGAAGGTCTCGTAGCCGGCATTGTGTAGCGTGCGCAGCGCTTCCAGCGCCGCCAGCACGCCAAGCGCACCGTCGAACTTGCCGCCGGTCGGCTGGGTATCGAGGTGGCTGCCCATGGCAATCGGCGGAATGTCGGCGCGCGTGCCGGCACGGCGGGCAAACATGTTGCCCATGTCATCGACGGTGACGGTGCAGCCGAGCGACTCGCAGCGGGCCCTGAACCAGTCGCGCACCTGGCGGTCGAGATCGGTGAGCGTCAGCCGGCAGATGCCGCCCTTCGGCGTGGCCCCGATCTGTGCCGTCTCCATCAGGTCGTCCCACAGGCGCTGGGGATCGATGCGGAGATTTTTTGTTGTGACCATCGTGTGACCGCTAGCTGTCGATGATCGCAACGGCACGCGTCCAGCCGGCGGACCCGCCGCGCACCTTGACCGGGAAGCAGCTGACCATAAAGCCCGTGGCGGGCAGCGCCTCGAGATTGTGCAGCTTCTCGATGTGGCAATAACCGATTTCGCGACCGGCGCGGTGACCCTCCCAGATCAGCGAGGCGTCGTGCGTTTCCGCGTAGCGCTTCATCGTGTGGATGAAGGGCGCGTCCCAGCTCCAGCCGTCGGTGCCGGTAACGCGCACGCCGCGTTCGAGCAGGTGGAGCGTTGCTTCACGTCCCATGCCGCAGCCGCGCGACACGTAGTCGGGCTGGCCGTAGGCGGCGCCGGCGCTGGTGTTCACCACCACGATCTCGAGGGGCGACAGGGTGTGGCCGATGCGTCCGAGCTCCGCTTCCACGTCGGCGGCGGTGGCGACGTAGCCATCCGGGAAATGACGGAAGTCGAGCTTGACGCCGGGCTGGAAGCACCAGTCGAGCGGCACCTCGTCAATGGTGATGGCGCGTTTGCCGTGATCCATGGTGGACGCGAAGTGCCACGGCGCGTCGAGATGGGTGGTGCAATGGGTCGAGAGCTTGACCCATTCGATCGCCCAGCCCTCGCGGTCGGGGAGGTCGTCCTCGGTGAGGCCGGGAAAGAAGCGGACCACCTCCGGCGCGGTCTGCCGGTGATCGCGATACTCGATCGTCGGGCCGTAGCCGGGCGGATCGGCGGCCACGTCGTTCTCCAGCGGCACCGAGATGTCGATGACCCTGCGCGGCATGTCGTATCGTTCCCTGTTGCGCGGCCTCTTGTTTCGGGCGTCCGCCGCTTTACTGTCGCGTCCATCATTCAGGAGGCGAGCGGCCGGCACAAGCCGGCCCCGACGAGGGAGGAGGACATCGATGCCTGCTTACTGGGTTGCACGTTCGAGGATCAACGATCCGGTCGAGTACAAGAAGTACACCGACCTGGTGCCCGACATCATCGCCAAATATGGCGGCAAGGTGCTGGCACGCGGCGGCAAGCATCAGATCATGGAGGGACCCGACAAATTCCAGCGCTTCGTGGTGATTGAATTTCCCACCTTCGAGCAGGGCGTGGCGTGTTTCACATCGCCGGAATACGACCGCGCTGCGGCCTTCCGGCGCAGCGGCGCGGGTGAAGTGGAAACCGTCATCGTGGAAGCCGTCTGACCCGCCAAACGGGTCAAGCGGGCTATGCCCACCCTCGAAAGTTTGGGGTTCTTGCGCGCGAGACCCCTAGCCGTGCCGGGAGAAATGCGCATAAAATGCAAAAAACATTAAAAGCAAGAAAATCCAAAACTTACGGGAGGAAAAAGCAATGCTTCACTATCTGAAAAAGCGCACCCTTGCCTGCCTGGCAGGCGTGGCGATGGCCGTCGCGGCCAGCGCCATGCTGCTGACGCCGGCGGTCGCGCAGGACAAGAAGCCGCTCAAGATCGGCTTCAGCATGGCGCTGACCGGCCCCCTGGCCGGCGCCGGCAAGGCGGCCCTGATCGCCATGGAAATCTGGAAAGACGACGTCAACAAGAAGGGCGGCATTCTGGGACGCCAGGTCGAGTTCGTCTATTACGACGACGCCACCTCGCCAGCCAAGGTGCCGGGCATCTACAGCAAGCTGCTGAATGTCGACAAGGTCGATCTGGTCGTCTCCAGCTACGGCACCAACGAAATTTCCCCGGCCATGCCGCTCGTCATGCGCAAGGGCCTGGTGTTCATGGCGCTGTTCGGTTTGGCGGTGAACGACAAGTTCAACTATGACCGCTACTTCCAGATCATGCCGGCGGGCCCGGTGCCAAAGGACGACTGGTCGCGTGGCTTCTTCGACATTGCCGAGAAGCAGAATCCGAAGCCGAAGACCATCGCGCTGCTGGCCGAAGACGCCGACTTCGCGTTGGCGGCGGTCGCCGGCGCGCGGCGTCATGCCAAGCGTCTCGGCCTGAAGATCGTCTACGACAAGACGTTCCCGTTCGGCTCGCCCGACGTGACCCCGGTCATGCAGGCGATCAAGGCCGCGAACCCGGATCTGGTTTATGTCGGATCCTATCCGGGCGGCTCGGTGGCCCTCGTCAAGGCGGCCAACGAACTCGACCTCAAGGCCAAGATGTTCGGCGGCGGCATGGTCGGGCTGCAATTTGCCGGAATTCAGAAGAATCTGGGTCCGATGCTCAACGGCATCGTCAACTATGACTTCTGGGTGCCGGAGCCGACCCTGGACTTTCCGGGCGTCAAGGAATTCCTGGCGAAGTATCAGGAAGGAGCGAAGGGCAAGGGCGTCGATCCGTTCGGCCACTACCTGCCGCCTTACGCCTACGCCTATCTGCAGGTTCTGGGCGACGCCATCAACAAGGTCGGCAGCCTGGACCAGAAAAAAATCGCCGAATACATCCACAAGACCACCTTCGACACGGTGGTCGGCAAGGTGAAGTTCGGCAAGAACGGCGAATGGGAAAAGTCGCGGACGTTGCAGGTCCAGTTCCGGGACGTCGAACCCAATAACCTCGAGCAGTTCAACAAACCGGGCAAGCGGATCGTTCTCTATCCGGAGAGCGTCAAGTCCGGCGACGTCAAGTACCCGTACAAGCAATAGCCGAGCAAGACGGCTAGGCTTGCGCCAAGGCACATGAGGCCCGGACGACAGTGTCCACACTCGATTTGATTCTGAACGCTGTCGTCGCGGGTCTCATGCTTGGCGGGTTCTACGCCGCGGTGGCGCTTGGCCTGTCGATCACCTTCGGGCAGCTCGACATCGTCAATATCGCCCACCCGACATTCGTCATCCTGGGTTCCTTTGTCGCCTATATCCTGAACAACACCTTCGGCATCGATCCGGTCCTCATCGGACTCATGTTCATGCCGGTGTTCTATTTGCTGGGCACACTGCTTTACCGATTCTATTACGTGAGTTTCGAAAGAACCGGTCAGGAATCGCTGAGCGGGCTGGCGTTCTTCTTCGGCCTGATGTTCATCATCGAGGTCCTGCTGATTTTGACCTTTGGCGTCGACTACCGCCTGGTCAACGCGCCCTATATCGGCGAGACGTTGCATATCGGTCCCGTCGACCTGCCGTACCGGATGCTGATCCCCGCGATCATCTCGGTCATAATGACCGGGGCAGTCATCCTTTATTTGTCCAAAACCTTCCTGGGCAAAACCATACTGGCGGTTTCCCAGGATCGATTGGCGTTGCAGCTCATGGGCGCCGATCCTGTGAAGGTCAAACGCGTCGCCCTCGGCATCGCCATCGCCACCGCCTCCATGGCCGGCGCGCTGTTGATCATTATTCAGCCGGTCGAGCCCTCTGTTGGCCGCGTCTATATCGGGCGCATCTTCGCGATCGTCGTCCTCGGCGGCATGGGCAGCATCAGCGGCACCTTCGTTGCCGCACTTCTGATCGGCGTCGTCGAGAGTTTCATCTCCACATTCTATGGCCCGTCCTGGGCGCCGGCCGTCGGGTTCGGCATCCTCCTTTTGACCCTGGCCGTCCGGCCGCAAGGTATTTTTGGCAGGGGTTAGATGAAGTCAAAACTGTTCTGGCTGTCGGCCGTCATCGTATTTGTCCTCGGATTTGCGTTCACCAAGCTGACCGACAACGAGTTTTATTTCTTTGCGATCTACACGATCCTGCAAGGCGTGATCATGGCGGTCGCGTGGAATATCCTCGGAGGCTTCACCGGATACGTGAATTTCGGCAGCGCCGGATTTTTCGCCGTCGGCGTCTATACGTCGGTTTCGCTCAACAAGGCGTTCGGCCTGCCGCTGGCGGTGACGCTGATCGTCGCCGGAATCATTTGCGGGCTTCTGGGCCTGGCGGCGGGCTATCTCACGCTCAGGCTCAAGGGTGTCTATTTCGCGATCGCCACCCTGGCCGTGGCGCTGGTATTCGAAACAATCGTCAACAACTGGCATTTTGTCGGCGGGGCAGCGGGAACCTATATCATTCCGCCGACATACTCTTTCGTTTTCGACAATTTCATCGAACTCCTGTTCATGCTGATGCTGTTCCTGGCCATCGTCGCGACTGCTGTTTCGCGCTATGTCAGCTCGTCCCGCCTGGGCATGGGCCTGACCGCGATCCGCGACGACGAAATCGCCGCCGAATGCATGGGCGTGCCGACGCTCAGGTTGAAACTCGTCTCGACCACGTTGATGGGCGTGCTCATGGGCGTCGCCGGCGCGCCGTACCCTTTCTTCGTCTCGTTCGTCGAGCCGGTCTCGGCATTTTCCCTGCTGGTTGCGGTCAATGCCATCGCCATGCCGATGATCGGCGGCACCTTCGTCTGGTACGGCCCGGTGATCGGCGCCCTGATTCTGGGCGTCATACTGGAGACCGCCACTGTCACGATTTCGTCGGAACTCAACCTGCTGATCGTCGGCGTCGTGCTGGTGCTGTTCATCACGCTGGCGCCCAGGGGGATCGTCGGACTGGTGCAGGATTTGAGAAAAAAGAGGGGCGCGACCCATGGCTGAGCGCGTCCTGGACGTCACCAGTCTGACCAAACGGTTCGGCGGCTTCGTCGCGCTGGACACGGTCAGCATTCATCTGGACCGGAGCGAGCGGCTCGGCCTGATCGGGCCCAACGGGTCCGGCAAGACCACCCTGATCAACTGCATCTCGGGCGCGCTTTTCAACGA
>CAZUDR010000021.1:5939-16582 GCA_964618715.1 uncultured Undibacter sp.
CGGAGAGCTTCTACTCCGACGTAACGATGTTCGGCGCGCTTTTCAACGACGACGGATCAGTCGTCTTCAACGGCCAGGACATCACCAAGATGCCGGCCCATCAGCGCGCTCATCTGGGGATCGCCCGCAGTTTCCAGATTCCGCGGCCGTTCAAGACCATGACCGTGCTGGAGAACCTGTGTGTGCCGCTGGAATATGCCGCCTGGGACCGGGCGGACCACCGTCACATCACCGAGCAGGCGATGGAAATCCTCGAGACCGTGAAGTTCGCCGACCGCGCGCACGAAAATTCGGCGGGCCTGACCCAGGTGGACATGCGGAAACTGGAGCTCGCCCGCGCGCTGGCCGCGAAACCGACGCTGCTCGTGTCCGATGAAGCCATGGCCGGTCTTTCCAGCTCCGAGGTCGACGAAATTCTGGAAATATTGATGGTTCTGAACAACCAGGGCGTCGCCGTCATCATGATCGAACATATCATGCGGGCCGTGATGCGGTTTTCGGAACGGATCGTGGTGCTGGACGCGGGCAAGAAGATTGCCGAGGGTTCTCCCAACGAGGTGATCCACAATCGGGACGTGGAAAGGGCCTATCTTGGCGAATAGCCTCACCGTCAGGAACGTGGAAGCCGGCTACGGATCTGTCCGGGTGCTGCACGGTGTTTCGATGACCGTCGGCGACGGCGAGACCGTGGTGCTGCTCGGCTCCAACGGCAACGGCAAGTCGACCCTGATCAAGTGCATCATCGGCATCGTGCAGCCCTCGGCCGGCGAAATCACCGTCGAGATTAACGGCGTCACCACCAGCCTGATCGGCAAGTCGCCGGAAGAGATCGTTGATCTGGGAATTGCCCTCGTACCCGAAGGCCGCCGCCTGTTTCCCGCGCTGACCGTCGAGGAGAACCTCAATCTGGGCGCCTTCCGGCCGGCGGCGCGGGCAAGCCTGGCGGACAGCCTGGATTTCGTTTTCACCGCATTCCCGGTTCTGGCGGAACGCCGCAGACAGCTGGCGGGAAGCATGAGCGGCGGCGAGCAGCAGATGGTCGCGGTCGCGCGGGCGCTGATGTCCAAGCCCAGCATATTGCTGGTCGACGAACCGTCGGTGGGGCTTGCGCCCATTCTGGTCAGCCGCATGATTGCGAAGATCAAGGAATTGAAGGATGAGCGGAACCTGACGGTCCTGATGGCCGAACAGAATTTCAATCAGGCGATCAAGATCGCCGACCGCGGATACATTATCGTTCACGGCCAGATCGAATTCGAAGGCAAGAGCGCGGCCGACCTCGAAAACAACGATATGATCAAGCAGTACTACCTTGGCGTCTGACTGCGCAGGGTGACCAGATTCGACCGATGGAAACGCCGGAGGAAACCGTGCCGTCACCGCGTGCTACATCGGCCCGGCAGAAATCCCGTCGTGGACGGCGAAATACGCCAGCGTAACCGATCGAACCGATGCGCTGTGGCCGGTGTCAATCAGTTCCGGGCGAACCGGACTGATATGCGGCCCGCCCGGCACCGGTCGGTGAATCCGGTGTTGACGCTCAGGCCGCGGCCGCCGCGCTGACCTCCGTGGGCAGTGGCATCGGCCTGTTGGCGCTGTCTTTGAACTCGACGGTCATGAACACCATTTCGAAGTCGTCGAGATTCTGCAGGTCGTGCACCTTGAACTCGCCCTTGCCATAGCTTTCGTGGCGGGTCTCGCCGGGGTCATAGCTGCATTCGAGGGTGGTGCCGTCCTGCATGTGCTGGCGGGCGCGACCGCCGCTGATCGATGTCCAGAAATAATCGAGCACGTGGCGGTGGAAGCCGGTGCGCTCACCGGGTGCCAGGCGGATGATCCACACCCGCGTACGCTCGTTTTCCGACAGCAGCGTGGTGCCGACACAGGGGTTGGGGTTTTTTGCTTCGCGCGCGAACTCGGCGGCGATGTCGTCCGGCCAAGGATCGTTGTGCTTTTTTACATCGGCCTTGTCGGCCATGGTCAATGCCATGGGAAACTCCTCCAGTGCTATTTGCGGTCATATATAGCATATTCCGGCGGACCGAAAGATTGAGGAAAGTCAATTGGCCGGGTCGGAACCAGGGCGTGCGGTCGTCATCGGCGGTTCGATGAGTGGCCTGCTATGCGGGCTGCAATTGCGCCGCGCGGGCTGGCAGGTCGACATCTACGAACGGGTGGAGAGCGAACTCTCCGGTCGCGGCGCCGGTATCGTCGCGCAGTACGAATTGATCGACCGCTTGCGTGGTCTTGGCCTGGTCACGGACGCGTTGGGCGTCCATATCACCACGCGAAAGATCCTCGACGCACAGGGCCGCGTCACCGGCGAGATCGAGTGCCCGCAGGTGCTCACCGCCTGGGAGCGCGTTTACCGGCTGTTGCGCGACGCCTTTCCGCCGCAGCACTATCATCGCGGTCGCGGGCTGGCAGAGTTCAGCCAGGACGCCGACGGCGTCACCGCGCGTTTTTCCGATGGTGAAACGATCGAAGCAGATCTGCTGGTCGGCGCCGACGGCATCCGTTCGACCGTGCGTCAGCAATGCGCGCCGGAGGTGAGCCCGCTCTATGCCGGTTACAGCGCCTGGCGCGCGCTGATTGCGGAAAGTGCAGTGCCTGCGCAGGTGCATCGCAATCTGTTCGAGGTCATGGCCTTCGGCCTGCCGCCCGGGGAGCAGTTTCTCGTCTATCCGGTGGCGGGGCCGAACGACGATCTGCGACCCGGCCACCGGCGCACCAACATGGTGTGGTACCGGCCCGCCGAGGAGTCCACCAAATTGCAATGGCTGCTCACCGACGAGAGCGGCACCACGCATGCGATCTCGATTCCGCCGCCGCTGATCCGCCGCGAGGCGATCGCCGAAATGCGCGCCGATGCCGAGCGCCTGCTGGCGCCGGAGTTCCGCGAATTCGTGCGGCTGATCACCGAGCCGATCCTGCAGCCGATCTACGATCTGGAGTCCGAGCGCATGGCGTTCGGACGGGTGGCGGTGCTTGGTGACGCGGCGTTTGTCGCGCGTCCGCACGTCGCCGCCGGCGTGTCGAAGGCGTCGGACGACGCCGCGGCGCTGGCGGATGCGCTGAGGGCGGAGGATGACGTGGAACGCGGTCTCAGGCGTTTCGAGGCGGCGCGGCTGAAGGAGAACCACGCCATTATCCGGCGCGCACGCCATCTCGGCGCCTACCTGCAGGCGACGCGCAGTGCCGAGGAACAGGAGCGGGCCGGCAAGCACAGCACCGACGATGCGGTGATCGCGGAAACGGCGGTGCTGGATTTTCTGTACGCGTGACGGCTGAGGCTCTCTCCGTCGTCATGCCCCGGCCCCGTGCCGGGCATCCCGCTTGGCGACGCAATCCCTTCCCAAGCGGGATGGCCGGGACAAGCCCGGCCATGACCTGCTCCTAGAACCCCAGCAGCTTCTTCGCGTTGCCGCCGGCCAGCGCCGCGCGGGTCGAGTCGTCGAAACTGTCGACCGACGCGATATGACCGATCGGATCATGTTCCAGCATGTCGAAGGGATAGTCGGTGCCCATGACGATGCGGTCGGCGCCCCAGGTTTTCACCAGCGCCTCGAGCTGATGCGGCGTAAAGACGACGGTGTCGAAATAGACATTGCGCCGCAGGTAGCTCGTCGGCGGGTTCGGCAGGTCGCCGTGCGCATCCGACCGCGCCCCCCAGGCATGATCGATGCGGCCCGAGTAGGCGCCGAGATAGCCGCCGCCGTGCACGGCCAGAACACGGAGCTTGGGGTGCCGTTCGAAGACGCCGTCAAAAATCAGGTAGTGCAGCGCCATCGTGGTGTCGAGCGGATTGCCGATCACGTTGTTGAAATAGAAGCGCTTGAAACGCTGCGGCTGGGTAAAGCCGGTTGGATGGATCAGCACCAGCGCGTCGAGCTCCTCGGCTTTCTTCCAGAACGGCGCGAATTCAGGATCGGATAGCTCCTTGCCGTTGACGTTGGTGAGAATCTCGGCGCCTCTGAAGCCGAGCTGCTTCATGCCGCGCTCGAGCTCCTTTGCCGCCTCGTTACCGTCCTGCATCGGCACGCCGCCGAGCGCGACCAGCCGGTCCTTATGCTTGCCAACATATTCGGCGATGCCGTCGTTGAGCGCGCGGGCGGCTTGCACGCCGGCGTCAACCGGCAGGTAGTAGTAGATTTGCGGCGGCGCCGGGCAAATGAGCTGTACGTCGACCCCCATCTCGTCCATCACGCCAAATCGCTCGTCCGTCGTGCTGATACGCGTGGCGATGTCGGCCGCCTGCTTTGCCATCAGGGCCTGCGTCTCGGGTGTCGATTCCTGAACCAGCGGATCGGTGGCGTCCTTGAGATGCGGCGCGACGATCTCCGCCACCCGCGGGACGGCGACATGGGCATGCATGTCGATGGTGACGCTTTTCGGCCGGACGTCGCGTCCCGGTTTCCCGTGCTTGCGTGCCGCGGTGTCCGCGTACTTGTTCCAGTTGCTTGCCATTGCGCTGTCCCCGATTGTGATGGCCCGCACCGCCGTGTTCCCACGCGACGAAGCCCGACGGTGCAGTACCCTGCGCGCCTGCGATTTTCAATGCGCCGCGGTGGGCAGCCGCGCAGCGGCCGTGCTAGGCTTTCGGCTGTAGAGACAGCGGTGCGGCCTGAAAGGGACGGCCATGACGGCAAACGGTTTCGAGGTCCGGCGATTGTCCGGGTCGGTCGGCGCGGAGATTCTCGGGGTCAATCTGGCCGCGGACCCCGGACACAACACCATCGCCGCCATCCGCCAGGTCTGGCTCGAGCACGGCGTCGTCTTCTTTCGCGATCAGGATCTCCCGCCGGCAAGGTTTCTCGATTTCGCCAGGTGCTTCGGCGAGGTGGTGGAATATCCCTTCATCAAGGGTATCGAGGGCTTTCCCGAGATCATTCCGGTGATCAAGCTCGAACACGAGACGCAGAACTTCGGCGGCGTTTGGCACTCCGATACGGCCTATCTCGACACGCCGCCGATGGGCACCATGCTGATCGCGCGCGAGGTGCCGCCCTTTGGCGGCGACACGCTGTTCGCCAACCAGTATCTTGCCTACGACATGCTGTCGGAGGGCATGAAGCGCATGCTCGATGGTCTGGTGGCGATCAATGCGTCGGCGAAAGCCGACGTCACGCGCACCCGTGAGGACCGCGTGCGTGACAGCGCCAGGGCGGACGCGAAAAAGGAATATTTTTCCGAGCACCCGGTGGTGCGGACACATCCGGAAACCGGCCGCAAGGCGCTTTACATCAACGTCGCGCACACGTTGTGCTTCAGCGACATGACGGAAGCCGAAAGCGCGCCGCTGTTGAATTTCCTCTTCCAGCATCAGACACGGGCGGAATTCACCTGCCGTTTCAGCTGGCGCGTCGGCTCGCTGGCGTTCTGGGACAATCGCTGCGTGCTGCACAATCCGGTCAATGACTATCACGGGTACCGCCGGGTCATGCACCGGGTGACCCTGGCCGGCGATCGGCCGCATTGACGGCCCCGATCGGCCAGGGGCGGCGATCAGGGCGCGGCCCCCATTAACCTTAGTTCCTGAATCGAACCCGGCCGTTTTTCCGATTTGTTAACTTAATGCCGGGGCCTCCCGACAGGCATGATGGCCTCCACCGGCTTGCTCGTCCTGGCTCGCCGACTATTCCGGTCCGCGGAATGTCGGCGTGCACTGGTCGTGCGCCGGTAAAGGCGCCCGGGTAACGACACGGGAGCGTGTGCGTGAGAGGACGGAATTTCCTGACCGGACGCTTGCGGGGTGACGGCCTCGTTCTGGCGGCGGGCGGCGCGTGGACCGCCGAGCACGCGCGCGCGCTCGAGCCGATCATCGATGCCGCCACGCGGCGCACGGAAATACGGCATGTCGCCATCGACATGGGCCGGGTCGAGCGAATCGACAGCTACGGCGCCTGGCTGCTTGAGCGCGCTCTCCGCGCCTGGAGCGAGCGCGGCTGCGAAACGCATGTGACCGGACTGTCCGCCGACTACCGCGGCCTGTTCGAGAAGGTGCATGCGGGAACTCATGCATTGACGCCGGAGCCGCATCGCTCGCATTCGGTCGTCGCCACGCTGGAGAGCGTCGGCCGCACAATGGAGCTGGTATGGGACGACGTCCTGCTGCTATTCCAGATGGCCGGCTCTCTGGTGACGGCCTTCACGCGCGTTCTGGTGCGGCCGGCAAACTTTCGCTTCACGCCCACCGTCCATCATCTCGAGCGGGTGGCCTGGAACGCCGTACCGATCATCCTGCTGATCACGTTGCTGATCGGCGCCATTCTTGCCCAGCAAGGCATTTTCCATTTCCGCACGTTCGGCGCCGATATCTACGTGGTCGACATGATCGGCGTGCTGGTGCTGCGCGAGGTGGGTGTGCTCATCGTCTGCATCATGGTGGCGGGCCGTTCCGGCAGCGCGTACACGGCGGAACTCGGTTCCATGAAGATGCGCGAGGAAATCGATGCGTTGCGCATCATGGGCTTCGATCCGATCGAGGTTCTCGTCCTTCCGCGTATTGTCGCGCTCATGATCGCCGTGCCGGTTCTCACGTTTCTTGGTGCGATGGCCGCGCTGTACGGCGGCGGCCTGGTGGCGTGGCTCTATGGCGGCATCGATCCGGACATCTTCATTTCACGCCTGCACGACTCGGTCTCGGTCAAGAGCTTCGCGGTCGGCATGGTCAAGGCGCCGTTCATGGCCCTGGTCATCGGGCTGGTCGCCTGCATGGAAGGTCTGAAGGTGGAAGGCAGCGCCGAGTCGCTGGGCGCGAAGACCACCGACTCGGTGGTCAAGTCCATCTTTCTCGTGATCGTGCTCGACGGCGCCTTTGCCATCTTCTTCGCTTCGATCGGAATCTAGAGATGGCGCAACGCCAGGCTGAAAACGTCATCCGCGTGCGCGACCTGGTGGTCGACCTGCAGACGCATCATATCCTTGACGGAGTCAATCTCGACCTGATGCGCGGCGAGATTCTCGGTTTCGTCGGCGCGTCAGGCGCCGGCAAATCGGTCCTCACGCGCACGATCATCGGGCTGCTGCCGAAAAAGCAGGGACTGATCGAGGTGTTCGGCGTCGATCTCGACAAGGCCGACGAAATGGAGAAACGCGCCATTGACCGTCGCTGGGGCGTTCTCTTCCAGCAAGGTGCGCTGTTCTCGTCGCTGACGGCCGGCAAGAACGTGGAATTCCCGATCCGCGAGTATCTCAAGCTGTCCGACCGCCTTACCAGGGAAATCGCCATCGGCAAGCTGGAGATGGTCGGGCTCAAGCCGGACGTCTACCGCGAATATCCGTCAAATCTGTCCGGCGGCATGATCAAGCGCGTGGCGCTCGCCCGTGCGCTGGCGCTCGACCCCGAAATCCTGTTCCTTGATGAACCGACCTCCGGACTTGATCCGATCAGCGCCGGCGAGTTCGACCAGCTTATCCTGACGCTGCAGCAGACCCTGAACATGTCGGTTCTGATGGTGACGCACGACCTTGACAGTCTGCACCGCGCCTGCGACCGGATCGCGGTGCTGGGCGATGGCAAGATCATCGAGGCGGGCAATATGGACAGGATGCTGGCGTCGCAGCATCCCTGGCTGAGAGCATATTTCCACGGCGTCCGTGCGCATACGGACTGGCAGGTAGAGGTAAAGGGCTAGAACCGGAGTCCGACGATGGAAGACAGGGCGAAATATGTCTTGATCGGCTTGTTCACGTTCGCCGTCATCGCCGGCGCGTTCAGCTTCGTCTACTGGCTGTACAATGCGCAAAGCAACAGGGAGAGCGCGAACTACCGGGTGATCTTTTCCGGCTCGGTGTCGGGCCTTAGGGTCGGCGCTCCGGTGCTGTTCAACGGCATTCGCGTCGGCCAGGTCACGGGCCTGGGGCTGACCGACAACCCGTCGGAGGTCTCGGCCATCCTGGCGGTGGAGAAAGCGACACCTATTCGCAGGGACACGCGCGTCACGCTGGAATTTGCCGGATTGACCGGCATCGCATCGGTGTCACTGAAAGGCGTGCTCGCCTCGGCGCCGGCGCTCGAGGCCGAGGGCGGCGAACCGCCCACACTGAAGGCTGATACCGGCGCCAGCCAGGACCTGTCGGCGTCGGTGCGAGAGTCGCTGAGCAAGGTGGACGCCGTCATTACCCAGAACCAGGAATCGCTGCACAAGGCGATCAAGAATCTGGAGGAGTTCACCGAGGCGCTGGCGCGCAACGGCGAAAAGATCGACAAGGTGATGGAGGAGGGCGCCGGCGCAATGGAGTCGATGCGCAAGCTGGGCGACAATCTCGACAAGCGCACCGCCACAATTACCACTGACGTCCACAAGGTGGCGGAAACGGCGAACAAGCAGATCGATTCGGTCGGCAGCACCGCGACGCGCGCCATTTCCAATGTCGAGAGGGCGATCACCGACCTCGCCGCCAATCCGCAGCGATTCCTGTTCGGCGGTGGTCCGAGCACCAGCGGCAGCCAGCCCCCTTCGCCGCCAGCCCGGTGAGGCGGTTGGCCGGCCGCGGCTTTGGCGCAGTTGGCTGACCGGAATGCCGCCGCCGGGCACCATACCGGCGACGTCCGTCCATGACCCGGCGCCGAACGCGCTTGCGGGGATCAACAGGGGCGCAGACAGGCAGTTCCGGCAGGCATCCCGGGCGGACGCCGTCATTCCTGCGAAGCAGGCGCGCCGCGCGTCATCCGGGGTGGAGCGCTAGATGCCGAGATAGTTCGACTTGATCTCGTCGTTGGCCCGGAGCTCGTCGGGCGTCGACGAATAGACGACCTGGCCCTTGCTCATCACGTGCACATAGTCGACCAGCTTGAGCGCCAGGTTGGCGTTCTGCTCGACCAGCAGGATGGACAGGCCCTGTTGCTTCAGCTTGGCGACGGCTTCCCACACGCCCTGGATGATGATCGGCGCCAGTCCCTCGGACGGCTCGTCCATGATCAGGCAGTCGGGATTGGTCATCAGGCCGCGGCCGATCGCCAGCATCTGCTGTTCGCCGCCGGACAGCGTCTTGGCGCGCTGGATGCGGCGCTCCTCGAGGCGCGGAAACAGCTCGTAGACCCGCGCCAGATTCCAGTTGTGCCGGTCAACGTTGCGTTCGGCCACCATCAAATTCTCTTCGACGCTGAGGGTGGGGAACACACGCCGGCCCTGGGGCACCAGGCCCATGCCGCTGCGGATCGTTTCGAACGACGAGACATGGGTGATCTCGTGGCCCTTGAATTCGATCCTGCCACGGCGCGGCGGCGTGAAGCCGACGATCGAGTTGACCAGCGTGGTCTTGCCGACGCCGTTGCGGCCGAGCAGGCCGAGGATCTGTCCCTGCTCGAGCTTGAGCGAGAGACCCTGGAGGACGTAGGCGTCGCCGTAATAGGTATGGATGTCGTCGACTTCGAGGATGGCCATGGGTCAATCCGTCCCCAGGTAGATTTCCTGCACCCGCGCGCTGTCATGGATCTGCTGCGGCGTGCCGGTTTCGAGAATCTCTCCGAAATGAAGCACGGAAATCTGGTCGGCAAACTCGAAGACGACGTCCATGTCGTGCTCGATCAGCAGGATGGCGAGCCTGGGGTCGAGCTTCCCGAGGAAACCAGCCATCTCGGCGGACTCGCCGGAGGACAGGCCGGCGGCCGGCTCGTCGAGCAGCAGGACCTTCGGATCGCTGGCCAGGCCAAGGACGATCTCGAGCTGACGCTGCTCGCCGTGCGACAGGTTGCGGACTTCCGTGTCCTTGCGGTCGAGAAAGTCCGCCTGCTCGAGCAGCTGGTAGGCTTTCTCGTAGACGTCCTTGTACGATGACAGAAACCGCCACATCACGAATTTCGACGGCTTCAGCCCTTCGATCGCCAGCAGCACATTGTCGAGCACAGTCAGCTTGGGAAACAGGCTGGTGACCTGGAAGGTGCGCGCCATGCCCAGCGCGGTGCGGCGGTAGCTTGGCCAGGTGGTCACGTCCTGGCCGAACAGGAGAACCTGCCCGGAGGTTACCGGGAAGATACCGGTGATCAGGTTGAACAGCGTGGTCTTGCCGGCACCGTTGGGGCCGATGATGGCCTTGCGGTCGCCAGCCATGATCTTCAGCGTGACGTCTTTTGTCGCCTGCAAGCCGCCGAAGCTCTTGCTCAGGCCCTTCAGTTCGAGGACAGGGACGTCGCCGCTTGTCGTCTCTCGTTCGGTACTCACGCTGAGGCCTCGGTTCTTCGCAGTAAACTCGCCGGGGCCCCGACGCGGGGGCCCCGGCGTACGTCGGTTATTGGCAGTACTTGCAGGGCGGGTAGTCGCGGCTATAGACCGGCTGCTTCAGGAACTCCGCCTTGTCGAACTGACCGAACTGGTCGACGTTCTTGTAGGTCTTGATGACGGTGTTCCAGAGCTCTTCCTTGTCGTAGCCGAACATTTTCTTCTTTTCGATTTTCTTGATGTAGATGTTGTGCACGGGATTCCGGGACTCGTCCAGCTTGACCGGCCCGCGCACGGCATCGATCTCCACGGCGCTCATCTGCTTCACGAAATCCTCTGCGCCGGGGAACTTGCCATTGTTCTTCTTGATGACCTCGTCGATCATCTGAGCCGTGGTGTAGTTCGACTCGGAATAGTACGAGGGCACCTTGCCGTACTTTTCCCGGTACTTCTTCACGAAGGCCTCGTTCTTCGGCGTCT
>CAZUDR010000022.1:0-16491 GCA_964618715.1 uncultured Undibacter sp.
TGATGTCGAGCCGGCCGACGCTGATCAGCCGCGGCAGGCCCTTCGGCAGCGCACGGAAAATCGTATCGCGCCCCTGCGGGTCGGCATGCGTGGTCACCAGCCCGCGCGGCTTGTTGTAGCGGAACAGCCGCGTGCGCGCGCGGCCGGGCAGCGGCGTACCGTCCACGCTGACGCGGTCGCGCGGTGTGACGTTGAGCGCAGGCGAGGTGATCACCGTCCCGTTGACCGCCACGCGGCCCGCGGCGATCCAGGCTTCCGCATCGCGCCGCGATGCCAGCCCGGCGCGGGCGATCACCTTGGCGATGCGTTCGCCCGATTTCTCACGGCTCTGCCCGGGCATTGTTGGCGCCGCACTTTCTCCCACCGTGCCCGGGCTTGACCCGGCCATCCACGTCTTGCTTTGCGAACGTGTATAAAGACGTGGATGCCCGGCATAAAGCCGGGCATGGCGGAGAAACGATGGCTGGCCCGTCTTTCATGCAACTGGCGCTGGAAGAAGCCCGCGCCGCCGCCGCGCGCGGCGAGGTGCCGGTCGGCTGCGTTATTGTGCGCGATGGCGAGGTCATCGGGCGTGCCGGCAATGGCACCGTCGCCGACAGGGACCCGACCGCACATGCCGAATTGCTGGCGCTGCGCCAGGCCGCCGCCGCACTGGGCTCCGGGCGGCTTACCGGTTGCGATCTCTACGTGACGCTGGAGCCCTGCGCCATGTGCGCGGCGGCGATGTCGTTTGCCCGCATCCGGCGGCTCTATTTCGGCGCGGCCGACGAAAAGGGCGGGGCTGTCGAACACGGCGTGCGGTTCTTTGCCTCGCCAAGCTGCCATCACCGGCCCGAGGTCTATGGCGGTATCGCCGAGGGCGAAAGCGCCGCGCTGCTGAAGACATTTTTTGAAGCAAGGCGCTAGTTGCCGTCATCACCGGGCTTGTCCCGGCGATCCCGCTCGGCAAGCCAGGTTGCGCCCCCAAGCGAGGTGGCCGGGACGAACCCGGCCACGACGATGCTCTTTCGATTCACGCGGCATGGGGCAGCAAGGTGTCGCGCAGCGCACCGGTGACGCGCCGGTCGTAGTCGTCGGCGAGCGCGCTCAGCGCCGCGGCACCGTCGCCATGAAATGATGGGCCATGCATCAGCGCGAGCGTGCGCGGGTTGAGCCCGGCCAAGCTGCGAATCGTCCTGCCCATGGCCGGGTTGAGTGCGGAATACCTGAACACGTCCTCCGCCGCGATCGCCGGCCCGACCACGTCGCCGTCGGTCATCACCTTGTCGTTGCCGAGCTGGGTGAACAGATCGCCGCACAGCAGCGTGCCGGTCGTTTCCTCGTACATCACGCCGGCGTCCCAGCCGTGCGGCGTGTGCGGCGTATCGATGAAGCGCAGGCGCTTGCCGCCGATGTCGATGACATCGCCGTCGGCGAGGATGCGCGGTTGGCGGTCGGCGAAGTCGTTGAGCGAGACCATGCAGCCGGTTTGTCCGTGCGCAGCCTGCGCCTGCGGCGCGACCGCGAGCCACTCGTTCATGGCGCCGCATTCGTCGGCCTCGAAGTGGCCATAGGCGATCCAGCGCAGCTTTTCCGGCGGAATGATGCGGGCGAGGGCATCGCGGTTCAGCGCGAACATCCTGCGCAGGCCGGTGTGGAACATGAGCGGCTCGTCGCCGAGTACGAGGAACTGGTTGAAGGTGAAGCCGGCCGGCGGGGCGATGTCCGGCACGAAGGTCGAAAGCCGGTAAATGCCGTCGGCGATTTCATTGATCTTGGTTTCCATCGCGGGTCTCCAGGGGGTGGATTGTCGGTGTACAAATTAAAGGAACATGCTTGTGCAATGAAAATTTGCCCTTGTCAAGTATCACTGCACACGATAGTGTAGTGAAAATCAGATGGCCCGGACCTATACCCTGAAGAAGCGCGCCGAGAGCCAGGCGCAGACGCGAGAAAAGATCGTCGAGGCGGCGGTCGACCTGCATTGCACGGTCGGCCCGGCGGCGACGACGCTCAGCATGATTGCGGAGAAGGCGGGCGTGCAGCGGCACACGCTCTATGCGCATTTCCCCGACGAACGGAGCCTGTTTCTCGCCTGTTCGGGCCTCGCCATGGAGCGCGACCCGCCGCCGGAGGCCGCGCCCTGGCGCGGCATCGCCGGGAGCACCGAACGGCTGCGCGCCGGTCTGACGGCGATCTACGGCTGGTTCGAACGCAATGAAGGGCAGGCGGCCTGCGTGCTGCGCGACGCCGAAATTCATCCGCTGACGCGGGAAATCAGCAGGATGCGGCTGGGACCGTATTTTGCGGCCTGGCACGAGGTGCTGGGCGCCGGTCTCACCGCGAGGCAGCGGGTGATGCTCGACCTGGCGCTGACCTTCTACACCTGGCGGACGCTGGTGCGTGAGGGTGGCCTGAAGAAATCAGCTGCCGTCGCCTCGATGGTTCAGGCGATCGGGAGCGCGAAAACGAAATAATGATGAGGGCGCGGTTGGTTCGGCCGGCAGCTAAGCCCTCTTGTCCACCAGCTTGCCCATGCCCGGCGGGGGCGGCGAGGCAGGTGGCTCCTGGCGCACGACTGCGCTCACGGTCTGCGTGGCGTTGTCGGAATCCCGCTCCTTCGCCGCCGGCGGCGATTTCGGTGACGTTCCGGTCTTCGGCATAATCATGACGATGCCGATGCTGCTGTCACTCATGAACTGGGCACTTCACACTTGAACGCGCCTGCAGCCTAGGCGGCGCCCGTCAATTTTGCGCATCCCTGGTCGGTGGAATCCGCGGGAGGACGAAAAGGAATTGTTGACCCTAACGGGCCCTTACGTGCTCAGCTGACGAGGTCTCCGAGCCGGTGCTTGATGTCCGCCTTCACAGGCTCGGCCGCGCGCAGGATGGCGGCCGCGCGGTGGAACTGAAGCACGCGAAAGGCGCCGACATCGGGCTGGAACAACAGGTCCGGTCGTGTGCGTTTGAGTTTTTCGGCTGTAATTGTGTGGCCCATCGCGACAATGCTTGCGTAGACGCACTCCCAGGGATTCGGCAGTTCTGTGCGATCCGCCGGCGGTACGCCGGAAATGTCGACTGCAGCGATGATGTCCGCGCGTCCACGCAGGTGCTCGAACGGCAACGGATTGGTCGCGCCGCCGTCGATGAGGATGCGCCCGTTGATGCGCACCGGCCGCACCAGTCCGGGAATCGCGATCGATGCGGCGAGCGCCGGACCGAGCGGGCCGGAGTTGAACACGGTCTCGTTGCGACCATAGAGGTCACAGGCGACGACGGTCAGCGGGATCTGCAGTTCCTCGAAGGTTTGCGGCATGCCGTCAGGCAGGATCCGGGCGCAAAGCTTTTCCGCGTCGATCAGCGTCGCCGAGCGGAAGCCCGCGAACAGGTTGGGCAGCACGCGCACACGCGCGCCGATCAGCCGCCGCACGAGCCTGGCGCGGCTTCTCGCCATCGTGGTCACGTAATGGTGGATCGACTTGCCGCTCATGCCGGAGGCATAGACCGCGGCGAAGACGGCCCCGATCGACGTGCCGGCAAGCGCCACCGGCTTGACGCCCATTTCGTCGAAGGCTTCCAGCGCGGCGATGTGGGCGAGCCCGCGCGCACCGCCGCCACCCAGTGCCAGTGCAACGGTCTTGCTCACGCGCCGGCCTCCTGCGCGAATTCCAGCGCCTTCTCCGCCAGCGGGCGGATCATCTCTGCCTTGGCCGGCGCGAATTCGGAGGTGGCCGTGCCGTCGCGCACACGGCCGATGATGCCCTGCAGGATCGCCGCCAGACGGAAGAAGTTATAGGCGAGATAGACCGGCAGCGCCGGCCGCGGATCGAGCCCCGTGCGTGCGACGTAGGCCTCGACATAGTCGGCCATCGGCGGAATGCCGAGCGCGTCGAGGTCGTGGCCCACCAGTGAGCCCGTTCCGGCCGCGCTTTCCGAATGCGGCATGTGCCAGGCCATCAGGTGATAGCTGAAGTCGGCGAGCGGATCGCCGAGCGTGGAAAGCTCCCAGTCCAGCACCGCGACAACCTTCGGCGCGTCGCGCGCGATGATGAGATTGTCGAGCCGGTAGTCGCCGTGCACCAGCCGCGGCGCACCCGACGGCGGCAGATGCGACGGAAGCCACGCGATCAGGCGCTCCATGGCATCGATCTTCTCGGTCTCCGAGGCGCGGTACTGCTTCGACCAGCGGTCGACCTGGCGCGCCACGTAGTTCTCACCCTTGCCGAAGTCGCTTAGGCCGATTTGTGCCGGTTCGAACGCGTGCAGCCGTGCGATGGTCCCGTTCATCGCGTCGTAGACTGCCGTGCGCTCGGCGGGGTCGGAGCCCGGCATCTGCGGCTCCCAGAACACCCGGCCGTCCACATAGCCCATCAGGTAGAACGGCGTGCCGGCCACGCTGTCATCGTCGCAGTAGAGCAGGGGCTCGGCCACCGGGAAGCCTTGCCCGTGCAGTGCGCGGATCACGCGGTATTCGCGGTCGACCGCATGGGCCGACGGCAACAGCTTGCCTGGCGGCTTGCGCCGCAGCACGTAGGATCGCTCCGGCGTTTCCAGCATGTAGGTCGGGTTTGACTGTCCGCCCTTGAACTGCCGGATTGTCAGCGGTCCGGCAAAGCCATTCACATGCGCGGCGAAATAGCCTTCGAGCCGCGCCGCGTCCATGCGCAGCGCGGGCGCGATCTCCTTCGTACCGGAAAACGCCTGCTGTCGGTTGATCGCACTCATGGACCGGGTCACTCCGGGTGATGATGCCCGGAGATCATTTCTTCATCTCGAACTCTATCGGTGCATCGGCAAAGATCTTGTAGGTCTGTGTCTTCGGCTTGTCCTTGTCCTCGTCCTTGACGTAGCGGATGGAGCTTTGTCCAAGCAGCGCGCGCGGCAGGATCATGACGCGGATGAACCGGCTCGGCTTGTCCGCATGCGCCTGCGCGAACACGGTGTCAGGCCCGGTCTCGTACCACGGCGAGCCCGGCCCGAGCGAGGTCGAGCGCCCGTGCGTATCGATGCGCAACCCGCCCTCGATCATGCACCGGATGCCCGGGCCCTGATGCACGTGGGTATAGGCGCACCCGCCGGGCGGAAACGCCACGCTGTCACAGCGCATCAGCAGGTCCCCCCTGGGGATGGTCTCGAGAAAGGCGCTCAGCTTCTCGTGTGTCATCATGCCGGGCGCGCTCGCCACCGTGCTGCCCTGGTCGCCGCGCCCCAGTTCCCAGCGCCAGCAGGTCACGCCCTCCGGTCCCGGTCGCACGGTCACCTCGCCGCTGCCCTGCCAGCCCGTGTCAGCCGCCACCGTCTTGCCGTCGATCACGGCGCTGCCGTGCACGACGAAGATGAAGCGTGGCGTCGCCGCCAGCTTGAACTCGACGGATTCTACGGTCGACAGCAAATCCTCGTAAAGGCGAAGCACGGGATGCATCATCACTCTCCTGCCATGAAAAAATCGGTCAGCGCCCTGACGGTGTCGGCAGGGTTTTCCTCCGCGAGGAAGTGGCCGGAGTCAATCGGCAGTCCCGCCGCCTGCGGCGCCCACTGCCGCCAGATATCGAGCGGTCCACCGGTCTCGCTCGGAATGCCGCGCGCGCCCCACAGCGCGAGCATCGGACAGCCGATCGTTTTGCCGGCCTTGCGGTCGGCTTCGTCGTTGGTGAAATCGGCGGCCTGTCCGGCGCGGTAGTCCTCGCAGTGAGCATGGATGCGTGCGGGCTCCGAAAAAGCCGCACGATAATGGTCGAGCGCACGCGGATCGAAGGCGGACAGGTTTTTCGCCTTGGTCCAGCTCGCCATCTTCCATTCGAGATAATCGACCGGCGCCTTCGATATCAGCATTTCCGGTAGCGGTGCCGGCTGCGCCAGGAACGGCCAGTGCCAGACCTTCATCGCCATGTTGCGGTCCATGCCCATCCACATGTCGAATGTCGGCACGATATCGAGCGTTGCCAGGCGCTCGACGCGCCCGGGATGATCGAGCGCAAGGCGATAGGCAACGCGACCACCGCGGTCGTGGCCGGCAAGACGGAAGCGCTCATGACCAAGCGCGTCCATGATCTGGACCATCACTTCGGCCATCGAGCGCTTGTCGTAGGGAGCATGATTGCCGTCAGCGTCCGGAACGGCTGACGAGCCGTAGCCGGGCAGGTCTGCCATCACCAGCGTGAACGTCTCGGCCAGGGCCGGCGCCACGCGATGCCACATCACATGGGTCTGGGTATAGCCGTGCAGCAGCAGGAGCGGTGGCCCACGGCCTCCGCTGCGGGCGAACATCCTGCCGATCGAAGTGTCAATCCGGTGGCTGGAAAAACCGGGAAACAGGTCGGCGAGATCGGACATGGCTGACGCGGCACTCGACATGCGATGCCGGCCAGTATGTCACAGCGGGTGCGCCCTGACCTCCCACCCCTCCGCCCATAAAAATAAAGCCCGGCGCGAGGCCGGGCTTTGCAGCAATTCGCGGTGCGACGATCGCGGCTACCAGCCGGCGTCCGCATTGCCCTGGTCGCGCCGGAGTTCGAGGCCGACCCTGGGATCCGGATCCGCGCCGATGGCCATGCCACCCTCGATGACGACGCCATAGCCGGAGCTGGCGTAGGAGCCATAGCCGCTCTCCTCTTCGTACGCGGGCAGCGGCGCGGGTGCAGCGCGGGCCGTCGATTGGAGGTCCGGCGCCTGCCGCGACTGGGTCTGGGCGAAAGCCGGCGAAGCCAGCAGCGTCGCCAGCGCGGCTGCGGTCACTAACATCTTCATTGGTGTGTCTCCCGAGGGCAGGGGGGAAGGAATGCCCTGGCCGAAAAATAAAATCGGGCGCCGGCCTTACAAATTACGTTTGGATAAACAAACGGCCCTGCGGCGTTTACGTGACGACTCTTCGCCGGGCAAACGCCACGATTTTGCCGCTTACGACTTATTTTCGCGTGCCACCGCGCGCCAGCCGATATCGCGGCGGCAGAAGCCTTCCGGCCATTCGATGCAGTCGACCGCCCGGTACGCGCGGGCCTGTGCTTCGGCGACGCTCTGGCCGAGCGCGCAGACGTTCAGCACGCGTCCGCCATTTGCGAGGACACGGCTGCCATCGGCTTTGGTGCCCGCATGAAAGATTTCCACGCCCTCGACCGTTGCGGCGTCGTCGAGTCCTTCAATCACCGAACCTTTTTCGTAAGGCCCGGGGTAGCCCCTGGTCGCCATGACGACGGTGAGCGCGGGCTGCGCATGCCAGCGCAGGTCGAAACTTTTCAATTGCCCGTCGCACGCGGCGACCAGCGCCGGGACCAGATCCGAGATCAGCCGCGGCATCAGCACCTGGCATTCCGGGTCGCCGAAGCGCACGTTGTATTCGATGAGCTGAGGACCTTCCCCGGTGATCATCAACCCGGCATAGAGGACGCCCTTGTACGGCGCGCCCGCTTTCTTGAGAGCATTTACCGTTGGCAGGATGATTTCGTCCATGACTCGCTTGTTCATGGCGTCGGTCATCACCGGCGCCGGGGAATAGGCGCCCATGCCGCCGGTGTTCGGGCCGGTGTCGCCGTCACCGACGCGCTTGTGGTCTTGCGCGGTGGCCAAGGGCAGCGCGGTCTCGCCGTCGCACAGGGCGAAGAAGGATGCTTCCTCGCCGACGAGGCAATCCTCGATGACGATCTCCCAGGCGCGCGCGCCCAGGCCGCCGTCAAACATCATGTCGATGGCGGCCTCGGCTTCCTCGATCGTTTGCGCCACCACCACACCCTTGCCGGCGGCAAGGCCGTCCGCCTTGACCACGATCGGAGCGCCGCGTTCGCGCACATAGTCCCTGGCCGGTCCCGCCTGCTTGAACCGCCGATAGGCCGCGGTCGGGATGTTGTTGGCCTTGCACATGTCCTTGGTGAAGCCCTTGGAGCCTTCCAGCCGCGCCGCCCATCTGGTCGGGCCGAAGGCCTTGATGCCTGCGGCTTCGAGATCGTCGACGATGCCGGCGCAGAGCGGCGCCTCCGGCCCGACGACGACAAGATCAATCTTCTTTTCCCTGCAGAACGCGATCACCGCGGCATGCTCGTCGATATCGAGCGCCACGCACTCTGCCTCGCGCGCGATGCCGGCATTGCCGGGCGCGCAATACAATTTGTGCGTGAGCGGGCTGGCGGCAATCTTCCAGGCCAGCGCGTGCTCTCGCCCGCCGGAACCGAGGATCAGGATGTTCATGGGAGCGGCGGATCGGCCCTTTGGGGAGTGGTCGCCGGTTGGTGTAGCATGTCACCTCACCGCTGCAAGGGATTCGGCCCGGATGGCACAAGCCGCGCTGCAGAACATTGTGGAATGGACCGTCTCCGAACTGTCGGCGGCGCTCAAGCGCACCGTCGAGGACGCCTACGGCTATGTGCGCGTGCGCGGCGAGGTGTCCGGCTTCAAGGGCCCGTCGCCGTCCGGCCATGTCTATTTCCGTCTCAAGGACGATCGTGCCGTGCTCGACGCGGTGATCTGGAAGGGAGTCTATGGCCGCATGCGGGTCAAGCCGGAGGAGGGGCTCGACGTCGTCGCCTCCGGCAAGCTCACCACCTTCGCCGGCTCGTCCAAATACCAGATCGTCATCGACACGCTGGAGCCCGCGGGCATCGGCGCGCTGATGAAGCTGCTCGAGGAACGCAAGAAAAAACTCGCTGCCGAGGGACTGTTCGACGAGGCGCGCAAGCAGCTGCTGCCGTTCATCCCCGAGGTGATCGGTGTCGTCACCTCGCCGACCGGCGCGGTCATCCGTGACATCCTGCATCGCCTGCAGGACCGGTTCCCGCGTCGTGTGCTGGTGTGGCCGGTGCTGGTGCAGGGCGAGACGAGCGCGGCGGAAGTCGCCGCCGCGATCGAGGGCTTCAACGCGCTGCCGGAAGGCGGGCCGCTGCCGCGCCCCGATCTCATCATCGTCGCCCGCGGCGGCGGGTCGCTCGAGGATCTGTGGTCGTTCAACGAGGAGATCGTTGTGCGCGCGGCGGCGAACAGCCTGCTGCCGCTGATCTCCGCCGTCGGCCATGAGACCGACGTCACGCTCATTGATTTCGCCGCCGACAGGCGCGCCCCCACACCGACCGCGGCCGCCGAGCTGGCCGTTCCGGTGCGCGGCGAACTGCTGTCAACACTCGCGTCCCTCGGTGCGCGCATGCTCGGCTGCTGGCAGCGCAATATGGAAGGTCGCCGCCGCGAACTTGCGATGCTCGCGCGCGCGCTGCCAAAGGATATCCTTGCCGGTCCCCGCCAGCAGTTCGACGCGCTGGCCGAGCGGCTGCCGCGCGCCCTGCGTGCCAATGCGCAGATCCATCACACGCAATATTCGCGCGTCGCCGGCCGGCTGGCGCCGCGGCTGCTCAGCGGCCAGATCGAGCGGCGGCGCGAACGATTTGCCGTGCTGCAACACCGTCTGAAGACGAGCCTGCTTGCCAATGCCCAGGCACACCGGGCACGGCTCGCGCGCGACGGCGACCGGATCGCGGGATACGGCGAGCGCGCCCGCCGCGCCGTGCGCGGCCTGCTCGCCCGGCATGCGGCACGGGTCGAGCGCGCCGAACGTCTGCTCGCCGCATTTTCCTATCGCGAGGTGCTCAAGCGCGGCTTCGCGCTGGTGCGCGACGGCGAGGGCCGCCCGTTGCGCGCGGCGGCGGCAGTCGCCGGCGGCATGCAGCTCGATATCGAGTTTGCCGACGGTCATGTGGGTGCCGTCGCCGACGGAGAATCCGGCCCGCAGCCTGCGCCCCGGGCGAGGCCGGGCCGCCGCGGCGGTGGTTCAGGCGGGCAGGGCAGCCTGTTCTGACAGCACCGGGAACCCGCACTTTCGGAAACGGTCCCGAGCGACTATCTTGCACTATTACCGATCCGCTCCGGAGGCCGCCCGTGCTCAACCGCTATGACCGTCCCCCGCCGATGAACGGCGAGGCCGAGGTCAAATATCTCGACGGCGATTTTCGCGTGGTGCGCCCCGGCGCTTTTGTGCGCTGTGCGGTCACCGGGCAGGCCATCCCGCTGGAAGAGCTCAAATACTGGAGCGTCGATCTGCAGGAGGCCTATGTCTCGCCGGAGGCCGTCCTGCGGCGCCACAGCGCGGACAACAGCGCCAAGGCGTAGCGCCGGCTCGGTCAGCGCCGCAGCGCCGCCATCACGCGTCCGCGCAACTCCTCAAACTCCGTCACTTCAAGCCGCACCGGCAGGACATGCGCGCGTGCAGCCAGCGTTTCGGTGAGCGGATCGCCCGCCATCCGCGCCTTGTCCTTCTCGGTGGTGAGCAGCGCGAGGCCGTCGTGCTCGGCCTGCATGATCAGTTCGGCCGCCTCTTCGGCGCTGAAGCGATGATGGTCGGCATAGCGCCTGCGCCGGGCAACCGCGATGCCGGCCTCGGCCGCGCTGTCGAAGAACTTGTCCGGATTGCCGATGCCGGCAAAGGCGAGCACCTGTCGTCCCTTCAGTTCGCCGGCCACTGACACATCGGGCACCAGGCGTCCGTGCCAGACCGGCAGGCCGCGCGCCCGGGCCGCGGCGGTCACGTCGCCGGCGCCGTCGCCGCCGCCGCCGATCACGAGCAGCGCGTCGGTGCGGTCGAGTTGCGCGGCGAGCGGCGCGCGCAGCGGACCGGCCGGAAACACGCGGGCGTTGCCGATGCCGCGCTGCCCGTCGACCACGGCGAGCGTGAAGTCCTTCGCCAGCGAGGCGTTCTGCAGTCCGTCATCCATGACGATGACACCCGCGCCCTGCGACATCGCCAGTTGCGCGCCGACGACACGGTTGCGCGAGATGATGGTCGGCGCCACGCCCGCCAGCAGCAGCGCCTCGTCGCCGACCTCGCGCGCGTGGTCCGCATGGGCATCCACGCGCTTCGCCCCGGTGGCGTTGCCGCCATAGCCGCGGCTGAGACAGAACACCGTTTCGTCCGCCGCGCCCAGCATCTGCGCCAGCATGATCGCGGTCGGCGTCTTGCCTGCGCCGCCGAGGGTGAAATTGCCGAGACACAGCACCGGGATGCTGACCGGCACGCCGGTGCCCCGCATCCGTTTCGCCGCCACCGCGCCATAGGCGGCGGCCACCGGCGCGAGCAGCCCCGCGCTCAGCCCTGCCTTGCGCCACCAGAAGCCAGGCTCACGCATTGTCTCCCCGCCCGCCGAGCCGCACCTGCAGCAGATAGGGCTCGAGCGATTGCAGCGTGCGCTCCAGCGCGCCGCCCAGATTCTCCACCGTCGTGCGCGCGGCCGTCGTCATGTGCCGGTGCGTATCCGCCTGCGCCAGCAACCGGCCGAGCGCGGCGGCGAGGTCGTTCCCGTTCTCGATCCGCACCGCGCCATGCCCGGCGTCGAGCGCTTCATAGATGTCGGCGAAATTCCACACGTGCGGTCCGTGCACGATGGCCGTACCCAGCTTGGCCGGTTCGATCGGGTTCTGTCCACCGTGCCGCACCAGCGAGCCGCCGACGAAGACCACCGGCGCCAGCCGGTAGATGAGCCCGAGCTCGCCCATGGTGTCGGCGACGTAGATCTCGGTCGAGGCGTCCGGCATCTGGCCGCGTCCGCGCTGGCGCACATTGAGCCCGGCCCCGCCGGCGAGCGCCGCCACCTCGTCGCCGCGCTGCGGATGGCGCGGCGCGATGATCGTCAGCAGGCCGGGAAAGTGGCTGCGCAGATGCCAGTGCGCCGTGATCATTGCGTCCTCTTCGCCGGCATGGGTCGAGGCCGCCGCCAGCAGCGGCCGCCGCGCAGTCGCGCCCTGCAGCGCGGCAAGACTGGCCTGATTGCACGGGGGCGCGGGCACGTCGAGCTTGAGATCGCCGGTCTGGACGATGCGCGTGGCGCCCAGCGCGGAGAAGCGCTCGGCGTCGACCGGCGTGCGTGCGAGGCACAGGTCGAAACGGCCGAGCAGATTGCCGATCGCCGCCGGCAGCTTCTGCCACCGGCGGAACGAATCGTCGGAAAGCCGGGCGTTGACCAGGATGATCGGCACCCGCCGGCGCGAGGCCTCGATGATCCGGTTCGGCCACAGGTCGGATTCGACGAACAGCGCGAGGTCCGGTTTCCAGTGATCGAGAAACCGGTGCACGTAGTGCGGCACGTCGAGCGGCACGAACTGGTGCACGACATCCGCCGGCAGCCACTTGCTCGCCAGCGCGCCCGAGGTCACCGTACCGGTGGTCACCAGCACGCGCGCGCCGCTTTCGCAGATCCGCAGGATCAGCGGCAGCACGCTGGCGAGTTCGCCGACGCTGGCGCCGTGCACCCAGACCAGTCCGCCCGGGGGTCGTGCCGTCGCGCTGCGACCGCGCCGCTCGGTCAGCCGCGCGCGATCTTCCTTGCCGCGACGCGCGCGCTGCGCGAGCAGCAGCGGCGTGAGCGGCCGCGCCGCCGCCGAGAGCAGCCGGTAGGTGCGCAGCGCGGCCGGCAGCCTCTCGCTCACGGCGTGCGCTCCCCGCCCTCGTCGACGATTGCATAGGCGCGCGCGGTGACGTCATTGAGCCCGTTTTCGACCGCCTGCCGTGCCGTTTCGAGCGCCGCGTGACCGGCGTCGCGCGGCACCGTGATGCCCTCGCTCGCCACGACGGCGATGTGGCTGAACGGCAGGTTGATGGCGCTGCGGTCCCAGTTGTCGAGCGTGATGCGGCGGCTCGAGGCGATGGCGACCGGATAGATCGGCCGGCCGGAGAACTGGGCCAGCTTGACGACGCCCAGCCCGGCCTTGCGCGCGATCTTGGGCACGTCGGCGGTCATCGCCACGTTGTAGTCCTGCTTCAGCGCCTCCAGCATTTCGGTGAAGGCGACGGCGCCGCCCTTGCGCTGGAATTCGCCGTTGTGTGCGCCTGATCCGCGGATGGTGCCGATGCCGAGACGGTGCGCCGCCCGCGCATTGATCTCGCCGTCGCGGTGGCGCGAGATCAGCACCTTGGCGCGGTGCCTGTCCGAATTTTTCTTGAGGAACGGCGCCAGAAAATGCTGCCCGTGCCACATGGCGATGATCGCCGGCATCTCAACCGCCTCGTAGATGATGGCCGGCTCGAGGGTGACGCGGCTCGAATGCCAGACCAGCTTCAGATACCACGCCCCGAGCGTGCCCGCCGTCTCCTGGAAAGCGGGGGAATTGCTGATCCGTCTGAACGGCGACATTGGCGCAACGTCAGCGCACCGGCCGCCCCGTGGCTTCGGGGTCGAGCAGGCGATGCAGATGGACGATGAAGTAGCGCATATGGGCGTTGTCGACGGTCTGCTGCGCCTTCGCCTTCCAGGCGGCATAGGCGCTGGCGTAGTTCGGGTAGATGCCGACGATATCGAGCCCGTCGAGGTCCCTGAATTCGGAGGAGCCGAGCTCGGTCAGTTCGCCGCCGAAGACGAGATGCAGCAGTTGCGGTTTTCCGGGCTCGGGCATGGCCAGTCCTTCAGTCGTGATCCCTGCAATAAGCCCCGGCAAAACGGGAAGGGCAAGCTTGAGCGGGCGTGATCCTAGGCGAACTCGGCCCGGCGGTCGCGCACCAGCTCGACCAGGACGCCATGGCGGGCGGGACCGGCCGCGATCAGCGCGTCGTGGGTGACTTTTGGCTGGTTGTAGCGGAGCGGCCGGCCGGCGAAGTCGGTCATGACGCCGCCGGCTTCGTGCACCAGAAGGTCGGCGGCGGCAAGGTCCCAGTCATGGCCGCCATGCGAGGCGAAGGCGGCGTCGAGCGCCCCTTGCGCGACGCGGGCGAGGCGCAGGGCAAGCGAGAACACCCTGGGCTGCGGCGCGACCTCCGGCTCGAGTCCGGCGATGCGCTCGAGCGTGCGTTTCGGCCCGGCCAGCCTGGCGCCGGCAAGCGTCCCTCCCGCGCTGACGCTGACCGCAGAACCGTTCAGCATCGTGCCGCCGTCGCGCGCGGCAATGAACATCTCGTCGGTGACCGGCGCATAGAGCGCGGCCAGCAGCGGCCGTCCGTCGTCCACCAGCGCCACCGAAATGGTCCAGTCGGCGCGGCCGCCGATATAGGCGCGGGTGCCGTCGATCGGATCGACGATCCACACACTGCGGTAGGCGCGGGCCGCGCTCTGCTCGTCCGATTCCTCCGACAGCCAGCCGGCCTGCGGCGCGATCTGCCGCAGCCGGTCCCGCAACAGGTCGTTGACGGCGATGTCGGCTTCGCACACCGGCGAGCTGTCGCCGTTCTTGGTCCACTGCCTGAAGGGCCGTTGCGCGGTGGCGCGTGCGACGTCGCCCGCTTCCCGCATCACCGCCTCCAGATCGCCGGAGAGTCGCGCGGGGTCACTGGCCGGCAATGGTGAGGCCCTCCAGTCGCACGGTCGGCGCATTGGTGCCGTAGCGGAATTCGAGATCGCTGGCCGGCGTCAGGCTGCGGAATATGTCGATGAGGTTGCCGGCGATGGTGACCTCGCTCACCGGATAGCTGCGTTTGCCGTTCTCGATCCAGAAGCCGGAGGCGCCGCGGCTGTAATCGCCGGTCACCATGTTGACGCCCATGCCGATCAGGTCGGTGACGTAGAAGCCGTTGCTGATGTCGGCAATCAGGTCGTCCGGCGGGATGCTGCCGGCGGCGAGATGCAGGTTGGTCGGCGCCGGCGAGGGCACCGAAGAGACGCCGCGGCCCGCGTGTCCCGTGGTGGCAAGGCCGAGTTCCCGTGCCGTGGCGCAGTCGAGCAGCCACGACCGCAGCACGCCGTCCTCGACCAGCGCGAGCGTCCTGCAGGCGACGCCCTCGGCATCAAACGGATGCGAGCGCAGGCCGCGCCTGCGCAGCGGATCGTCGATGATGCTGATGCCGTCGGCGAACAGCTTCTGGCCCATCCGCTCGCGCAGGAAGCTGGTCTTGCGCGCGACCGAGGCGCCGTTGACGGCGCTGGCCAGATGCGAGACCAGCGAGCCGGCGACCCGCGGGTCGAACACGACGGGCGCCTTCTGCGTCGACACCTTGCGCGGATTGAGCCGCGCCACCGCGCGCTCGCCCGCCCGCCGGCCGATCGTCTCCGGACTTTCGAGATCCCCTGCGTGCAGCGCCGAGGAGTAATCGTAGTCGCGCTCCATGCCGGTGCCGCTGCCGGCAATCGCGGTCATGGAGACACCGTGTCGCGAGCCGAGATAGGCACCGGAAAAACCGGTGCTGGTGACCAGCACCATGCCGCCGATGCCCGCCGAGGCGGATGCACCGCTCGACCTGGCGACGCCGGGAACGGCAAGGGCCGCCGCTTCGGCTCGGCGCGCCAACTCTTCCAGCTCCTGCACGCTCGGCAGCGCGCGGTCGATCAGGTCGAGATCGGGAAACTTGCGCGCGAGCAGGCTTTCGTCGGCGAGGCCGGCAAACCGGTCCTCCGGTGCGGCGCGCGCCATCGCCACCGCGCGCGCGGCGAGTTCATCCGGATCGCCGGCGACGTCGTTGGTCGACACCACCGCCTGGCGATTGCCGACCAGCACGCGCAGGCCGAGATCGTCGCCCTCCGCGCTTTCCGATTCCTCCACCGCGCCGTCGCGCACCTCGATCCCCAGCGACAGCGATCGCACGGCCACCGCGTCGGCGGCGTCAGCGCCGGCGGCGCGCGCCGCCCTGACCAGCCGTTCCGCGCGCTCGATGAGCGGGCGCTGGTCGAACAGGTCGGCAGTGGCTGGGGCAAGCATGGCGGGCTTCAACTCGGAGGGTGGGAGCAGTTTCCTGACAGATGGCGCCACGACAGTGCCGGTGCAACCGTCATTGCGGACAATTTGTCCGGCCGCGGCAACAACTCGTCAATCATGCCTGACAACGTCCCGTCAATCATGGCGCTTGAAGGCGCGCCGCTACCGGTGATTAACCGCAATCCTTAAGCTGATTCCGACGCCTTTTTGCCATGATTTCCACGCGAGCGGGCACATAAGCCCGCCGCGGGAGAAATTGAGGCGTCAAATGCGAGGTGGCGGATATGCCGCCGGGTCGAGCCGCACCGTGCGGCTCGACCCGTTCGCCCTCCCGTTGCGTTTCCTGGCCCATGATGCGGCCGCGGACGGCCGGGTGCGGCAGGTGGAACTGCATCGCAAGCGCGTGGTCGTGCGCCGGTCGCTCGGCGGCATGCGCATGGCGATCAATCTGCCGGTTTCCGCCTTTGCCGGCGTCGGCCTGCGCGTAACGATCCGCGACAATGATGCGCAGGCGGTTGTCGTGCTGGCGCACAAGGATCCCGGTCTGGCGCTGCAACTGTTTGTCTCCGACGAAGCCGACGATGCCTTTGCCGAATGGCGCAGCTGGGCCAGCGTGCTCGGCCTGCCGTTGCTGGTCGAGGATGAGGGCAGATGGCGCGAACCCGTAGCCCGCATGGGCGGCGTGCGCGTTGACGCGCTGCGTCCGCGCCGGCGCCGCCGCAGCGCGCTGAAGCGCCGCCGGCCTTCGATCCTCATGCGCCGTGCAGCGGGCCGGCTGACGGCCGGCGCACACGTCCACCGCGGCGAGCACGAGATCATCGCGCGCAACTAGGCTGCGTCGCTGCGTCTGCTCACCGCTGACAGACGCTCACGCCTTGCCGTAGCCGCCCGCCGTCGGCGTCTGGATGATGACCGCCTCGCCGGCGTCGA
>CAZUDR010000023.1:0-16314 GCA_964618715.1 uncultured Undibacter sp.
TATTCACGGCCACGCTTGCGGCTACTGGATGCCCCGCTTGCGCGGGGCATGACGGCGGAGAGAATCGCCGCACCATGCCCCTGCAGAGCCGAGTCACGCCCTTCGGCGAGTTCATCGCCACGCCTGCGCGCGGGACGCTGATGGGCAATCGCGGCGGACGCCTGCACGATGGCGCACGCAGGCTCGGCGCGCGGCGCTGGGCATCGAAGCAGTGGATCTGCTGCCGGCTCGAATTCAACGGACGCCACCGGACCGTATGGGGTGACAGCTACACCGAACTGTTCTTCCTCGACGAGGTGACGGCCCTTGCCGCCGGCCATCGCCCCTGCTTCGAATGCCGGCGCAAGGATGCGGAGCACTTTGCGCATCTGTTCAGCGGCAGGCCCCGGCGTGCGTCCGCCGCGGCCATGGACAATCTGCTGCACGTCGAACGCCTCGACGGCAATGCCAGGCGCAGGCACACGCGCGAGATCGACACACTGCCCGACGGTGCCATGGTCGCCATCGGCGACGGCGCCTTCGCCGTGCGCGGCGATACATTGCTGCGCTGGACGCCATCCGGCTATGCCCGGCCGACGCCGCGCCCGCGCGCTGTTCCCGTCGACGTGCTCACGCCGCCGTCGACCTTGGCGGTTCTGAAACGGGGTTACCGGCCGCTCTGGCATCCGGGCGCGGGTTGATCTCCCTGGCCGGGATGCCGGAACACTGCGCTGGATCAAAATACAACCGGTGACGCCGGGCTAGGGAAGGAAAAGCAAGGTTCCCGGAGACCCGTCCATGTCTGCTCCCGCCGCCCTGCAGCGTCGCCGCGACTATGCGGGGCCGCCGCTGTTCGCCTACGGCTTCCGCCCGTTCTTTCTGGCGGCGGGCGCGTGGGCGGCGTTCGCCATCCTGCTCTGGCTGCCGCAGTTTCTCGGTCTCCTGACCCTGCCGACCGCATTCGGCCCGCTCGACTGGCACATCCACGAGATGCTCTACGGCTATGTCGCGGCCTCCATTGCCGGCTTTCTGCTCACGGCGATTCCGAACTGGACCGGCCGGCTTCCCGTCTGCGGCTGGCAACTCGCCGCGCTCGCGCTGCTGTGGGTCGCGGGCCGTGTCGCGATCATGTTTTCGACCGGTATCGGTGGCGTGCTGGCGGCGGCCATCGACATCAGCTTCCTCGCGACGCTGGCTGCCGTCGCCGCGCGCGAGATCATCGCCGGCAGGAACTGGCGCAACCTGCGGGTCCTCGTCGTGCTCGGGGTGCTGATCGCCGGCAACGCCGTCTACCACGCCGAGGTGCTGACCGAAGGCGCCGCCGACTACGGCGTGCGCATCGCGATCGCCGCGGTGATCGGGCTGATCATGCTGGTCGGCGGCCGCATCGTGCCGAGTTTCACCAGCAACTGGCTGGCGCGCAACAATCCCGGCCGCAGGCCGGTGCCGTTTGCGCGCTTCGACATGATGGTGATCGCAGCGAGTGTCGTTGCGCTCGTCGGCTGGATTGCTGCATCCGCGACGATCGCCACCGGCGTCTTGCTGCTCGGCGCCGGCGCGTTGCACGCCGTTCGTCTGGCGCGCTGGGCCGGCGACCGCACAGTGGCCGACCGACTGGTGCTGATCCTGCACATCGCCTATCTGTTCGTGCCGCTCGGCTTCCTGCTTGCCGGCGCATCCATTGTCTGGCCCGACGTGCCGGCGAGCGCCGGCATCCATGCCTGGACCGCCGGCGCCATCGGACTGATGACCCTGGCGGTGATGACCCGAGCCACGCTCGGCCATACCGGCCGCCCGCTGCATGCGGGCCCGGTGACCCAGGCGATCTACGCGCTGGTGCTGCTCGCCGCGGTCCTGCGGATCGTTGCGGCCTTCACCGGCTCGATGACGCTGATGGACTATGCCGGCGGCGCGTGGGTCGCGGGCTTCGCCACGTTCGCTGTCGTCTATGGCCGGCTGCTGGTCACGCGCAGGCCGGCCTGGGCCGGGGCGCACGGCTGACCGGCGCCGGTCAGGGCGGCTCGATCGCCGGGGTTTCCGGTCCGGCCGGCACCCGCCGCGCCCAGCCGAAGAAGATGATGTTTGCCATCACGATCAGCATCGCCGCCACCAGCGCGACGCAGGCCGGCCAGCCGCCGAATGTCCAGGCGACGCCGCCGAGCGCGGCGCCGAAGCTGCCGCCGGTATAGAAGCTGGTGACGTAGAGCCCGACCGCCGAGGAGCGTCCGGCCTGCGCGGTGATGGCCACATAGGCGGTGGAAATCGCCTGGCACATCAGCCCGCAGCCGGCGCACAGCGTCAGACCCAGCACGATCAGCGGCAGCGACGGCGCCAGCGTGAGCGCGATGCCCGCCACCCAGACCGCGATCACCCGCATCATGAAGCGCCGCCGTCCGAACCGGGTCACCGCCCAGCCCGCCCATGGCGTCACCGCCGAGCCGGCGAGATAGGTGACGAAGATCGCGCCGAGCCAGGTGGCGGAAAGATTGTAGGGGGGCGCGGCAAGATGGAAGCTGATGTAGGTGAAGGTGGCGATGAAGTTGAACAGCACGCCGAAGCCGACCGCGAAGATTGCCAGCAACTGCCTGTTGTGGAAGTGCGCGAGCATCTGCTTCGCCGAGGCGCCGAAGCCTGCCGAGCGCACGAACTTGCGCTCGTGCGGCAGCAGCGCCATCAGCGCCAGTGCGCCGGCGAAAGCGATTGCCGCGAGCGCGTAGAAGCCGTAACGCCAGCTCACGTAATCGGCGAAGAAGCCGGTCACCAGCCGGCCGGAAAAGCCGCCGATGCTGGAGCCCGACGAGTAGATACCGGCGGCGGTGGTCGCTTCGTGGCGGGGCCATTCGTCGCCGATATAGGCCACGGTGACGGCGAAGATCGGCGGCAGCACCAGGCCCTGCACACCGCGCCAGAAGATCATCCACGAGAGGCTGTCCGACAGGCCCAGCATCGCGGTCGGGATGACCAGCGCGAACATCGCCGCGACGATCACCCGCTTGCGGCCAAGAACGTCGGCCACGGCGCCGGTGAAGGGCGCGGTGATTGCCACCGCCAGCGTGCTCACCGTGATGAGGTAGGACACTTCCGCTGCGCCGGCGCCGAACTCCCGCGACAACAGCGGCAGAATCGATTGCGGCGAATAGAGATTGATGAAGCAGCAGAAGCCTGCGAGTCCGACCGCCAGCTGGCGCGCGGATAGATTTGTTCCCTTCACATCCGCTTTCATGAATGATCCCGGCGGGGCAGGCGGGGCGCCTGAAGGAAGCTATGCATCGGATGGGGCGGCCACGCCAAGGGGCCCCGGAGGCGGGGCAGCGGGCCGCTTGACGCATAGCTCGATCCGGTCACGCGAGCATCGCGCGTGCCCGTTCCAGTGTCTCCGCGGCGTCGCCGGATGCGTCGATCTCGTCCCAGTCCATGGCGCCGAGATTGTATCGCTCCTGGGCGCGCGCGACCGCCGCGTCGGCGTCGGACGCATCATGTGCGCGGGTTCCGACGCGGGCGACACGCGTGTCGAGCCCGGCGGTCAGGAACAGGCCGTGAAACGCGCTGCCTCCGGCTTGCGCGATCGCCGCACGCTCGTCCGGTTCGGCAAAGACCGCATCGGCGATGGCCGAATGGCCGGCGGCCATCACACGGCGCGCCTTCTCGACGAGCGCGTCATAGACCCTGGCCGTCACGTCGCGCGCATAGGCCTGCTCGGGCAGGCGCTCGCTTTCCGCTGCGCCGAACAGAGCCTTGCGTTCGATGTCGCTGCGCAGCACCACCGCACCCGGCTCGGGCTTCAGCGCCGGGGCCAGCGCGCGGGCGAGCACCGATTTGCCGGTGCCGGACAGGCCGCCCACCGCCACCAGCCGTGGCGGCGGCGGTGCAAGCAGGTCCTGCGCCAGCCTGAAGTAGTCGCGCGCGCGTTGTTCGATGTCGGCGCGCTCGTCGCCGTCGAGGTCATGTCCCCTGGCGCGCGCCGCCGAGACTTTCGCGCGGATCGCCGCGCGCGCTGACATGAACAGCGGCAGCGCCGCGAGCGCATCAAGGTCGGAGAGCCGCTGCGTTTCAATCAGATACCGGTTGAGGACGATGTTGGCGGCCGCCGTCAGCCCGCGCTCGATCAGGTCCATGAGCAGGAAGGCGAGATCGTAGAGCACGTCGCCGGTGGCGATTGCGGGATCGAACTCGATGGCGTCGAACAGCGTCGGCTTGCCGTCGATGAGAACGATGTTGCCGAGATGCAGGTCGCCGTGGCATCGCCGCACCAGTCCGGCTCGCTCGCGCTCCGCCATCAGATCCTTCAGCCGGACGAAGGCCGCCTGTGTCGCTGCGCCCAGCGCCTGCACCGCGTCGGACGCGAACAGCGCCGGCTCGGCGGCAAGCTCGCGTTCGTTCTGCGCGATGACTGCGGCGAGTTCGTCAGGAAAGTCGCCGTCGCGCACCACCGGTGCCTGCGCATGTGCATCGGCGACTGCGCGGCCCAGTGCGTCGGCGAGAGCCTCGTCGATGAGGCCGCGCCCGGCCACATGGTCGAGTGTCTGCTGCTCGTCGAAACGGCCCATTTCCACCGCCCATTCCACCGGTTCGCCGTCGCCGCCGATGGCAAGGCGGCCGTCGCCCGAGCGGGTGACCGCCACCACGCCGCGGTAGATCGCCGGCGCGTAGGGACGGTTGACCGCGATCTCGGCCTCGCAGGCGGCCTTCCGTTTGTCGAGCGTGGAGTAATCGAGGAAAGGGAACCGCACCGCGCGCTTGACCTTGAGCGCGCGATCACCGGCGAGGAACACGGCGGCCGCGTGGGTGTCGATGCGCGTCACCGGCGCGCCGCCGTGGCTGGCCGGGTCGGCGAGGAAATCGAACACCGCCTGCTGCGCGCTCTCGGACTGGTCCATCGCGTGTTGCGTTTCCTGCGGCCGGGGCAAGGCTGTCCCTGTCAGCGCCGGTAAAATTCATCGATCTGATCCAGATCAATACGCGGGTTTGCCGGATACGGCCATGTTGTGGCAGATAGGCGCACCTTTCGACCGACTGGAGGCATTCCGTGACCGCCCTGCCGCACAGCTTCAAGCGCATCCGGCTCAATCTCGCCCGCTCCCCGGAGTTTCCGCAGGGTTCCTCGCGGCATGGCTACGAGTTCGTCGCCCCGCTCGACGGCAACGGCCATATCGATGTCGAACAGTGGCGTTCGCATCGCGATCAATGCCGCGTGCGCCGCTTCTGGGAAGGCGAGGACGACGAGTTCGGCCTGCTGGTGCACAAGCCGGGCGGCGCCGAACATGCGCGCTGGGTGTTCGACTACGATCCTGATGCCGAGGACGATGACGAGAGCGGCTATCGCTTCGGTGCACATGCCTTCCGGCCCGGCGAATACGTGTCGATCAGCGACGACGACGGCAAGATGCACACCTACCAGGTATCCACCGTCGAACCGGCGGTGTGAGCCGAATCACAGCCAGCAACCGGGGCGGGTATTTGACCCCGGGGCCACGTGCCGTTTGCGCGTCTCTGCAGCGGTCCGCGGCGCCGGGCAGCGGCTCGATCCGCGCCGTTTCGAGAATCGAAACCAATTGTTACCTATGATCGACGACCAGACCTGAGGAATGCGGCAAGCGATTCGGCATGGCATCCCGCATCGAGGACTACGCCCTCATCGGCGATCTCAACACCGCGGCCCTGGTGGCACGCGATGGTTCGATCGACTGGCTGTGCTGGCCGCGATTTGACTCCGATGCCTGCTTTGCGGCGCTGCTGGGCGCGACCGATCATGGCCGCTGGGTGATCGGGCCGAAGGAGTCCTCGGCGCGCATGACGCGCAGCTACCAGGACAAGACCCTGGTGCTGGAAACGCGTATCGAGACGGACGAGGGCGTCGCCCGACTCATAGATTTCATGCCGCCGCGTGACGACGGTTCGCACATCGTGCGTATTGTCGTCGGCGAGCGCGGGCGCGTGGAGCTTCGCAGTGAACTCATCCTGCGTTTCGGTTACGGCGCCGTGGTGCCCTGGGTCACGCGCGTGGATGAGAGGACGATCCGCGCCATCGCCGGCCCCGACATGGTTGTGCTTCGCTCGCCGGTCGGCATGCATGGCCGGAATTTCCGGACCGTTTCGTTTTTTACGATCGAGGCCGGTCAGCGGCTGCCGTTCGTGCTGTCCTACGGGCCCTCGAACGAGAAACTGCCGCCGCCGATTGATCCCGAGGAGCGGCTTGTCGTTACGCAGGGATTCTGGCGCGACTGGGCGCGCAGGAACCTCATCACCTGTCCCTGGAACGATGCGGTGGTGCGCTCGCTCATCACCCTCAAGGCGCTGACCTACGCGCCGACCGGCGGCATGGTGGCGGCGCCCACGACGTCGTTGCCGGAAGCGATCGGCGGCCCGCGCAACTGGGACTACCGCTACTGCTGGCTGCGCGACGCCACCCTGACGCTGCTGGAGCTGATGAACGCCGGCTACTACGAGGAAGCCCGCATGTGGCGCGACTGGCTGCTGCGTGCCGCGGCCGGCAGTCCGCGCCAGATCCAGATCATGTACGGCATCCGCGGCGAGCGGCGACTGACGGAATGGACGGTGCCCTGGCTCCCCGGCTACGAGGAATCCGCGCCCGTGCGCATCGGCAATGCGGCCCATAACCAGCACCAGCTCGATATCTTCGGCGAGGTCATGGATGCGCTGCATCAGGCGCGCCTTGCCGGCCTCGATGACTACGAGATCGGCTGGGACGTCGAGTGCGAGTTCCTCGCACATCTCGAGAAGATCTGGCGGCAACCGGATGAAGGCATCTGGGAGGTCCGCAGCAAGCGCGAGCATTTCACCTATTCGAAGGTGATGGCCTGGGTGGCCTTCGACCGGGCGATCAAGAGCGCAGAAGCCTTCGGCCTGCATGGCGAGCACCAGCGCTGGGTCAATCTGCGTGACGACATCCACGCCGATATCTGCGCGCGAGGTTTCGATTCCGCCACGGGGACCTTCGTCCGCGCCTATGGCAGCAAGGAACTGGACGCCAGCCTGCTGCTGCTGCCGGCCGTCGGCTTCCTGCCGGCGGAAGACCCGCGCATCCGCGGCACGGTCGAGGCGATCGAGAAGCGGCTGATGGTGGACGGGCTGGTGCTGCGATACGACACCACCACCGCCGATGACGGGCTGCCGCCGGGGGAGGGGGTGTTCCTCGCCTGCAGCTTCTGGCTGGTCGACGCCTATCTGATGCTGGGCCGCCATCACGACGCCCAGCGGCTGTTCGAACGGTTGCTGTCGCTGCGCAACGATGTCGGGCTGCTGAGCGAGCAGTACGATACGCGCACCCGCCGCATGGTCGGCAATTTCCCGCAGGCCTTCTCCCATCTGGCGCTGGTCAACAGCGCCAGCAATCTCGGCTACTACCGCAAGCCCGCCGAACAGCGCTCGCAGCATGCGGTGGCTGACGACTCCGGCAATTCGACCGGCCCGCTCGAGGTTTACTAGCGTTCAGCCGCGCCCGTGCGCGCCCCGTCTGATCGATCGGATCAAGTTACCGTCGTCCGCGCCGGGGCGGGAAATTGCCTCTGCGTGGATTCCGTGCAGCGCAGAGACCGGAGGCTATTTGCTTGCCGTGACCCGGCGGAAGCGCAAGGGACCGTTGTTCGGATTTCGGCCAGTGGGCTAGTGTTCTGGTTGCAGCATCGGAGTACGGACCCTTCCCGGTCCGGTCTTTGTGAGCAAATCCGGTTGTTCAAGCAGGCTGTTCAATGCGTTCTTTCTTCCGCCTTGTGCTGCGGGTATTCGCGGGAGGCTCCCGCAGGCCTAAGTGGAGCGCAAGGTCGCGAGCCGGAACCCTGAGCGCTCCGCTGGTAACCAGCGGACAGGCATGTGCAGAGGTCCTGTGGATTTTGGACGGCGACACCGTCGACGTGAGAATGGAAGGGCACGCAGTAAGGATACGGCTCTACTCGATCGATTGCCCGGAAGACGGACAGCCTTGGGGAGGCACGGCGAAGGCAGGCCTCATAAAGATGATCGGTGGAAAGTCCGTCGTTCTCGAAGTCCATGGTGTCGATGACTATGGACGTACCTTGGCCACCGTCTTCGCCCATCATGGCCCGGAGTCCAAGCTGATCAATGTGAATGAGCGCATGGTCATGCTTGGACATGCCTGGGTCATGCGCCAGTACTGCACTCAGCTATCGGAAGACCGCCGAAGGCAGCTCAATCGGCTGGAGGCTTGGGCGAGATCGAAGCAAGTCGGCCTCTGGGGAATGCCAAGTCCAATGCCACCGTGGAAATGGCGGCGCGGACAATAGCGCAAAAGGTCGGCGGCGCGCCGTCGCAGCCGGTGCGCGTTGCCATCCATTTTTTGCGGCGCTATGAGGAATAAGCGCTGCCTTTCTGCCCGCTTGATCCCTGCCGTAATTCAATCAGAACTTGCAGGTCGGAGAGATCTCCCACGACCGGGATCCGGAACCCACGGTGAAAAATGCACAAAGCAGATGACTTCTTGCCGGCGGCCCGCCTGATATCCGGCCTTGCCGCAACCGTCGCCGTCTCGCTCCTGTTCGTTGCGGCAACGACCCACGCTTCAGCCGACACGCTGGACGACGTCAGGGCACGGAAACAGCTGATCTGCGGCGTCAGCTCGGGTCTTCCCGGTTTCTCGGAAAAGGACGGATCCGGCAACTGGCGCGGTTTCGATGTCGACTTTTGCAAGGCCGTGGCCAGCGCCGTGCTCGGCGATGCGTCGAAGGTCGAGTACCGGCCGCTGTCGGCGGAAGAACGTTTCGACGCGCTGAAGAACCGCGAGATCGATCTGCTCTCCCGCAACAGCACATGGACGATGTCCCGCGACCTCGAGCTCGGACTCGGGTTCGCAGGCATCAGCTATTTTGACGGACAAGGCTTTCTCGTTCCGGCGATCTACGGCGCAACAAGCCCGCTGCAGCTCGACGGCGCCACCATCTGTGTCGGCAGTGGCACCACGTCCGAGTCAAATGCGGCCGATTTCTTCGCGAAGAAAAATCTCAAGGTTTCCTTTCTCCGGTTTGCGGAACGGTCGGCAGTGCACGCCGCCTATGCGGCCGGAAAATGCGACGCCTTTACCGGAGACCGCTCCGCGCTTGCGGCCGAGCGGTCCCTGCTGGCGAAACCCCAGGATCATGTCGTCTTGCGCGACGTCATCTCCAAGGAGCCGCTGGGCCCCGTGACGCGCAAGGACAGCCAGCGCTGGACCGACCTGGTGCGCTGGACGCTCTTTGCCCTGATCAACGCGGAAGAACTGGGGCTGGATTCAACATCCGTCGGGACGACGCTGCGCCCGAAGGCGATCGCAATGGGCGCGCCTGCGGCCAGGACGTTTGGCCTGCCGGAGGACTGGCTGGTCACGGTGGTCGGGCAGGTCGGCAACTACGCCGAGATCTTCGAGCGAAATCTTGGCGCCGACACGCCGCTCGCCCTGTCGCGGGGAATGAACGCGCTGTGGACGGAGGGAGGCCTGCTCTATGCTCCGCCCATGCAGTGACGTTTTCCAGGCAGGACTGTCCGATGACACGCAGAGTTCCGTCGTTGCCGTGCGGTCCGGCTCGATGACGCGAATTGTTGCGATCCTCGTATCGCTCGGCGTTTCCCTGTTTCTTCAGGTCTCCGGTGCGCAGGCGGCGATCGACATCTCGCTGCGCGATCTCGCGATTGTCCGCATCAATGTCATCGACATGCTCGGGAATGATTCGCGCCTGCCATTGCCGATCCAGCAGCGGCGTGATGCATTGCGCGCCTACTATCAGGAATTTAACGGTCAATTGCTCTGGCTGGGGACTCCTCGCGCCAGTGCCCTGGTGTCGCGTCTGAAAAACGCCGCGCTGGACGGTCTCGATCCGAAGGATTATCCGAACCAGCAACTCGAGAAACTTGATGCGGCGGCGGGGCCGACGACTGACAAGCGGGCGCTGGCCATTACGGAGCTGTATTTCTCAGCGGCCGTTCTCGAATATACATCGGACCTGAAGGTCGGCCGGTTCCTGCCGAACAAGGTCGATCCCAACTTCTTCCTGAAGGGTCGCGAGCTCGATCAGCTTGCTGCGCTGAAGGACCTCGCCCAGGCCGACAATCTCGATCAGTTTTTCCTCCGGTGGCAACCGAACAAGCCGGTCTATGCCGCGCTTCGATCGGCCCTTGCAACCTACCGGGAGCTTGCCGCGCAGGGGGGCTGGACCGCGATACCGCTGGGGGACGCGCTCAAGCCCGGCATGGCTGATCCCCGCGTCCCCGCCGTTCGTGCGCGATTGTCACGGACAGAGGGGGCGGTGGCTGACGCGTCCGCTGCCGATGAAAACCTTTACGACGATGCGCTCGTGGATGTCGTGAAGCGGTTTCAGGCCCGCCAGGGCCTCGAAGTCGACGGGGTTATCGGGCCTGCGACGGTCGTGGCAATGAATGTGCCCGTCGAGGACCGGATCAGGAGCATCATCGTCGCCATGGAACGGCTGCGATGGATGCCGGAGAACCTCGGCGAGCAGTATCTGATCGTGAACATTGCGGGCTTTGAACTGCGTCGTCTTGAGGCCGGCGACATCAAGGAGCGAATGGCTGTCGTCGTGGGCAAGCCGTACCACCGGACCCCGGTTTTCAGTGACAACATCCGTTACGTCGAATTCAATCCCTACTGGAACGTTCCGTCCGGCATCGCGATCAAGGAAGAATTGCCGAAGCTCCAGAGGAATCCCGGGGCAGCTGCCGCAAGAGGCTTCGAGGCGGTTCAGGGAAACCGCGCCTATTCCGTGCAGGCGATCGACTGGAGCCAATATGGCCGCGGGCACTTTCCGTTCCAGCTGCGTCAGCGACCCGGGCCAAACAATGCGCTCGGGCGCGTCAAGCTGATGTTTCCGAACCCGCACAACGTGTATCTGCACGACACCCCGTCGCGCAGCCTGTTCGGACGGGCAGAACGTGCGTTCAGCCATGGTTGCATCCGGCTGGCCCGGCCGCTCGACCTTGCAACTCAGGTTCTTCGCGCGGGAGGAGTCGAGGGATGGGATCGCGGCCGTATCGACCGGGTTGTTGCGTCGGCCGAAAGGACGGTGGTCAACCTGCGCGATCCGCTGCCGGTTCACATCACCTATCTGACCGCCTGGGTCGACGGTGACACGCCGAACTTCCGCGGCGATATCTACGGTCACGACGAAAAATTGCTCGCCGCGCTCGATGGCAAGTCGATCGCGTGGTGAGCCGGCGTAGGCATTGCGGCCGTCCGCCTTTCACCCTGTCGGGCGACCGGACGGTCTGCGCGCTGAAGGGACCGTCTCGCGCCTTGTCATAATCGGTTTCCGCGCCCGCAGTCGGATCGCGGGCTGGTACGCCCGGGCGCCTTGCGGGAACCGGCGATGGCGCCGCCTTGACCCGGCATGCCCCCGCCATGGAGAGTGCGCGCTCCGCCGCCGTTTTTTGTCGGCCAGCCAAAGGAGGAGCGCAGTGCTCGTCGATCTTCGAACCTATACCGTCCGGCCCGGCACCATGCCGGCGCAGATTGCCCTCTACCAGAAGTTCGCCTACCCGGTGCAGCTGCGCTACATGGGCGAGCCGCATTTCTATCTGATGGCGGAGACCGGCGAGCTTAACACGCTGGTGCATGGCTGGGTTTACGAGAATGCCGGGGACCGCGAGGCCAAGCGTGCGGCTATGGGGCAGGATCCGGACTGGAAAGTCTATCTTGCCGAGAACGCCAAGGCCGGCAATATCGTCGCCCAGCGCACCAGCCTGATGACGCCGGCACCATTCGCGCCGCCAATTCCGATGCCGAAGATTCACAAGTAGTCGATACCGTTGTCATGCCCGGGCTGGCACCGGGCATGACCTCCCTGTGCTATGAGAATGGACCGGAACCGGCGGAGAATGCATTCATGAGATCGAACGACGGCACGCGCACCGGTGGCGAGATTCTGGTCGATCAGCTTGTCGTCCACGGCGTGCGCCATGTCTTCTGTGTGCCGGGCGAGAGTTATCTCGCCGCGCTCGATGCTTTTCACGGCCGCGACGTCGAAATCATCGTCTGCCGTCACGAGAGCGCCGCCGCCATCGCGGCGGAGGCCGTCGGCAAGGCGACCGGCCGGCCCGGCATCTGTTTCGTTACCCGCGGTCCCGGCGTCACCAACGCTTCGGCCGGTATTCACATCGCGCGTCAGGATTCCTCGCCGATGATCGTTTTTGTCGGTCAGGTCGCACGCGGCATGCGGGACCGCGAAGCGTTCCAGGAGGTTGATTACCGTGCGGTGTTCGGTCCGCTGACGAAATGGACGACCGAAATCGACGATCCCGCGCGCATTCCCGAGATCGTCTCGCGCGCCTTCCACACCGTCTGCAATGGCCGGCCCGGCCCGGTCGTGATCGCGCTGCCGGAAGACATGCTGACCGAGCGCGTGACCGTGCCCGATGCCGCCGCCTTCGAACCGGCCGAGGTCTGGCCGGGCCTCAACGACATGAGCCGCCTGCAGAAGATGTTGTGGGCGGCCAAACGTCCCGTCGTGCTCGTCGGCGGCAGCCGCTGGTCACCGCAGGCCTGCGCGGCGCTGGCGCGCTTTGCCGAACGTTTCGCGCTGCCGGTCGCCAATACGTTCCGCCGCGGCCATCTGTTCGACGCGATGCATCCCTGCTTCGCCGGCGATCTCGGCATCGGACCAAACCCGAAGCTGCTGGCCCGCGTGCGCGATGCGGATCTGGTACTGCTGATCGGCGGGCGCCTGAGCGAGATGCCGTCACAGAGCTACACGCTGTTCGACATCCCCGAGCCGCAGACAAAGCTGGTGCATGTTCATCCGGGCGCCGAGGAGCTTGGCCGCGTCTACCATGCGCATCTTGCCATCAACGCTTCGCCGACCGCCTTCTGTTCGGCACTGGAAGGCTTGCAGCCGCCGAACGAGATTCCGTGGCGCGGCGAGAGCGACGCGGCGCATGCCGACTATCTCGCTTTCTCGGAGCAGGCGACGCCGGTGCCCGGCGACGTCAATCTCGGCGAGGTCATGATCTGGCTGCGCGACAATCTGCCGGAGGACGCCATTCTCACGCAGGGTGCCGGAAATTTTTCCGGCTGGGTGCACCGCTTCTATCGTGTCAGGCGGTTCGGCGGCCTGGTCGGGGCAACTTCCGGGTCGATGGGTTACGGGTTGCCGGCGGCGCTGGCGATGCAGGTGCTGCATCGCGACCGCACCGTCATCTGCGTGGCCGGCGACGGAGACTTCCTGATGACCGGCCAGGACTTCGCGACCGCCGTCCAGTACGGGCTGCCGCTCATCGTGATCCTCGCCGACAACGGCATCTATGGCACCATCCGCATGCACCAGGAGCGGGAATATCCTGGCCGCGTCATCGCCACCGACCTGCATAATCCGGACTTCGTCGCCTATGCGCAGGCGTTCGGCGGCTTCGGGATCAGTGTCGAAAAGACATCCGATTTTCCGGCCGCCTTTGCCGCCGCGCGCCAGTCCGGCAAGCCGGCGATCATCCGGCTCAGGATCGACCCGGAGGCGATCACGCCGACCGCGACGCTGGCCGGCATCCGGGCCAAGGCACTCGCCGGCGCCAGCGGCCCCTCGGGCACCCATCGCAGCTAGGCTTGGCGCGTTTCCGCGTCCCGCGCCCGTATCGGCTGCGGCGCAATCGCTTGCGTCGGCAGCATGAATCATCATTCACTCGTTCCCATGCCCTATCGCCGCACCGAGAACGTGGTTCGCCGGCTGGCCGAGCGGGAACTGGCGATTGTCGCCGCGGCCACGGCGCTGGCTGCTGAAAGCGGCATGGGCGCGGTGCAGATCACCGCCGTCGCCGAACGCGCGCAGATCGCCGCCGGCACCGTGTATCGCTATTTCCCGTCCAAGGCGGATCTGGTCGTCGCGCTGGTCGCCGCCGTCGCCGCGCGCGAACTTGCCGCCATGCGAACGGCGGCCGATGCGGCGCCGGGACCCTTGTCCGCGCTCGCCGCCGCGATCGCCACCTTCGCCGCCCGCGCGCTGCAGGAGCGCAATCTTGTCTGGGCAGTGACCGCCGAGCCTGTGGACGCCGAGTTGAATGCTGCCCGGCTCGATTTCCGGCAGGCGCTGGCGGGCGAACTGGAGCAGCGCATCAGGACCGCGATCGCCGGCAGGCATCTGCCGGGGCAGGACGCGCGCGTTGCCGCGCCCGCCGTGCTCGGCGCGCTGGCCGAGGGGCTGATCGGTCCGCTGGCGCCGGTGCAGGAGGCGCCGGGCGCGGCGCGCGCCGCGGTGCAGACGATGACACTGTTCAGCCTGCGCGCCCTCGGCGTGGTGGACGCCCGCGCGATCGGGCTGGTGGCGCAGGTCGCATTGCCCTAGGGCGGCGAACCCGGCCAGCCGGCCCGCGCCGGAAGCGCATCCAGCGGCAGGTCAACCAGACGGATGCCGCGCTCGTCCGGATCATCATTGACCTGAAATCCGAGCTCGGCGCACATCGTGAGCATCGACGTATTCTCCGCCAGCACCTGTCCGTGCACGCGGGCGAGGCCTTTCTGCCGGGCAAAGGCGATCATGTGCTTCATCATCAGCCAGCCGAGTCCGCGTCCCTTCAGCGGCGAGCGCAGCAGGATCGCGAACTCGGCGCTGTTGCCGTCCGGATCGTCATGCAGGCGCACCACGCCGAGCATGCGCCCGCTCTGTTCCTCGATGGCGATGAAAGCCATGGCATGGGCCGGGTCGTAATGGATGAGCTTGTTGATCAGCGCGTCACTGACCTCGCGCATGGGCGCGAAGAAACGCAGCCGCAGATCCTGGGGCGTGACCTCGGACAGAAAATCCGGATAGAGCGGCGCGTCCGCCGGCGTCAGCTGCCGGAACAGAACCTTCGTTCCGTCACGCAGGACGACGTGGCGCTCGAGCATGCGTGCTCCTTACGTCGTCCTGGGTCTGATGCGTCGTCCCCGCGAAGGCGGGGACCCATAACCCCGGTCATCGCGAAAGAACTGATTTCGGGGGTTATGGGGCCCGGGCCTCGCTACGCTCGCCCGGGACGACAGTCGCTTAATGCGACATCAGCGTCGGCGCGGTCATCGATTCCAGAATCCCGCGGGTGACGCCGCCGAGCACGAATTCGCGCAGCCGCGAATGGCCGTACCCGCCCATCACGATCATGTCGCTGTTGGCGTCGGCCGCGTAGGACAGGATCGTGGAGGCAACGTCAATGTCCGGCGACGTGATGCGCTTGACCTCCACTTTCATGCCGTGACGCGCAAGGTGCTCGCCGACATCGGCGCCCGGCACCTCGTCGCTCTTGGGCGCCCTGGAGCCGACGATGACGACCTCCACCTTCTTCGCCTTTTCCAGGAAGGGCATGGCGTCGCCCATGGCGCGGGTCGCCGCGCGGCTGCCGTCCCAGCAGACCAGCACGTGGTTGAGCGTCAGCCCGGATCTCTGGATGAAGGGTACGAAGACCACCGGCCGGCCGGATTCAAAAAGCACGCCCTCGTCGATCACTTCGTCGGGTCCCGAGTTGTCACGCCTGGGCTGGCCAACAACCGTCACGTCGAACCGGCGCCCGAGGCGGCCGAGCTGGTCGGCGGCACCGGCCACGCTGGCATTGAGAATGCGGCTTTCGAACGAGACGCCGGCGCGCTTGGCCGCTGCCTCAAAGCGTGTGGTGGCAGCACGTGCACCCTTCTCGGCCTCGGCGCGTTGGCTTTCAATGAATTCCGGCGGAATGCCGCCCATCACCGAGCCCGGGATGATCGGGTCGTAGGCGAAAGCGACGCCCATGACGTGGGCGCCGAACATGTCCGCCACCGAGACGGCAAAGTCTCCGGCCGGATCGCTCTCTCCCAGCCCGAGATTGACGATTAGGTCCTTGATCATGACGATCTGTCTCCTACCCAGCGGTTAAACCCAGTTTCTCGTTTTCAACTATGCAGTCTGTGTCGTCGCCGGTCTTGACCGAGGTCAATTGTCCATGACGCCCGGCTCAATCCCGTCTGGCTGGCTCACTTCTTCTGACCCTCGGGGCCGAACTGCTTCAGATAGGCCCAGAGGCTGTCAATGTCCTCCTGCTTCTTGATTCCCGGGAATATCATCTTGGTGCCCTTTATCTTGGCGCGCGGATCCTTGATGTACTCCTCGAATGTTGCCTCGTCCCAGACCAGACCGGATTCCCTGTTCGCCTTCGAATAGTTGTAACCGGACACTGAGCCGGCCGCGCGACCCTCCAGGCCGTTGAGGACGGGGCCGACCTTGTTCTTGGCGTCGGGACCGACCGCATGGCAGGGGAAGCACTTCTTGAAGACCGTCTCGCCCGCGGCGACATCCTGGGCATGGGCAGCAGGGGTCAGGATGACGGCAGCCACTGCCGCCGCAACCAGCGTCAATTTCATTACCAAAACTCCCGTTATGACCT
>CAZUDR010000024.1:0-12110 GCA_964618715.1 uncultured Undibacter sp.
GGAGGAGCACGACTGCTTCTCGGACAACACGCACAATTCGCATCTCTACGATGCGGTCGGCATCCGCAATGTCTATCTGGGCACCTACAAGCGCATCGACGGCAGGACGGTGAAAGGTCCTTCCATCTCCGACATGGTCGCGGCCAGCAATCCGGACATTGATCGCGAGCTGAAGGCCAAACTCAACGCCACGGTCGCCAGAATGGAGGCGATGGCAAAACGCGCGCGCGAGAAGGAGGCCTACGACCAGATGATCGGCGAAGGCAACGCCGATGGCAACGCCGTGGTGCAGGCCGCCATCGACGCGCTGATCGACCAGACTCGCTCGATCGAGCGCGCGGTCACGGCTCTCGGCCTTGGCGCGGTCGCCTTCGAAGGCTCCGACAGTCTCGACAACCCGAACGCCGTATTCAAATGAGGTGCCTGCCGGTCCGCCCGAGGACGGCGCGCACGATCCGGAGGACGGGGGACCGCAGGTTCCCCTGCTGAAACGCGTGAAACCGCTTCGTTACGCTGTGGTGCTCAGCCTGTGTTCGGCGGCGGCGGCCGCCACTGCGGGCGCCGCCCTGCAGGGCCGCACCGACCTCAACGAAAAGGACGCCGCGCGCGTCAGGGCGGTGACCAGGCCGGCCACCGACTTCAGCAAGGCCGAGCCGTTCGAGGCCATGGCGGCGGGGGCGGCCACCTCGCGCAAGCTCGTCAACCACGATGCCTTCTCTCACTCCTCGGCCAACCTCACCTTCAGGCAGGAACGCGATTTCAAGCTCGGCAACGCGCTGTTCCGCAAGATCTGGGTGTCGGCCCCCTCCTCTACGCAGGCCTCCGACGGTCTCGGCCCGCTGTTCAACTCGCGCGCCTGCCAGCATTGCCATCTCAAGGACGGGCGCGGCCGCCCGCCATTCAACGCGGACGAAGCAGCCACTTCCATGTTTCTTCGTCTCTCTGTTCCGCCGCGCACGGAGGCGGAACGCAAAGCGCTGGCCGACAAGACACTGCTCTCGATCCCCGAGCCGGTCTATGGCGGACAGTTGCAGAACTTGTCCGTTCCGGGCGTGGCACCCGAAGGACGGATGGTCATCGACTACAGCGACGAGCCGGTCACGCTCGCCGACGGCAGTGTGGTCACGCTGCGCGCGCCCGCCTATCGCGTCGCCGACCTGCACTATGGCCCGATGGACCCGCAGGTGATGCTGTCGCCGCGGGTGACCCCGCAGATGATCGGCCTCGGCCTGGTGGAGCAAATTCACCCGGCCGATCTGCTCGCCAACGCCGATCCGGACGACAGGAATGACGACGGTATTTCCGGCAAGCCGAACATGGTGCGCGACAAGGCCGGCAAGCCGGTCATCGGCCGATTCGGCTGGAAGGCTTCGGTCCCGAACATCCGCATGCAGGCAGCCGGAGCCTTTTCCGGCGACATCGGGATTTCGACACCGCTTGCGCCCGCGCCCTGGGGCGACTGCACTGAAGCGCAGCAAGCCTGCCGCAAGGCGCCCGACGGCGTGCAGGAACGGCTGGGCAAGTCCGAGGCGCCGGACCCGGTGCTCGACCTGGTGACGTTCTATGCGGAAAACCTTGCCGTGCCGGCGCGGCGCGACGTCGACGACCCGCAGGTGCTACAGGGCAAGAAACTTTTCTATGAGAGCAGATGCGTCAGCTGCCATGTTCCGAAATACGTCACGCGCCGCGACGCGCCCACGCCGGCGCACCGCTTCCAGCTGATCTGGCCCTATTCCGATTTCCTGCTGCACGACATGGGCGAAGGGCTTGCCGACGGGCGGCCAGTCGGCGATGCGAGCGGCAGCGAGTGGCGCACCGCTCCCTTGTGGGGCATCGGGCTGACCAAAACCGTGAGCGGACACACCTTCTTCTTGCACGACGGGCGGGCGCGCAGCCTGCTCGAAGCAATCCTCTGGCACGGCGGCGAGGCGCAGGAAGCGCGCGACGCAGTGATCCGGATGGACAAGGCCGAGCGCGATGCGCTCATCCGTTTCCTGGAGTCGCTGTGATGATGGCGCGCATGATGATGCTCGTTCTGGTCGCCGCAGCACTTGCGCCCGTCTCCGTGTCCGCACAGGCGCTGACGGCCCGGCAGGCGGCGAAGAACACAGTGGAGCACTATTTCCGGCCCGGCTATCGGGCCCTGCTGACGCATGCACGCGGCAGCGAGTCGCGCATGCAAATGTTGTGCGCGTCGCCGGACGCCAACCATCTGCGCGCCGCGCGTGCCGCATTCGGTGATCTGGTCGCGGCATGGTCGCGCATCGAAATGGTGCGATTCGGGCCCGTGATCGAGGACAACCGGCTCGAGCGCATCCTGTTCTGGCCGGACCGGCGCGGCATCGGCCTGCGCCAGGTGCAGGCGTTGCTCGCAGAGAAGGACGAGAGCGCCACAAGTGCGGAATCGCTCCATGCCAAGAGCGTCGCCGTGCAGGGGCTCGTGGCGTTCGAATACGTGCTGTTCGGGACCGATTCCGATGATCTCGCGAAGAATCCGGCGTCGTTCCGCTGTCGCTACGGGCGGGCCATCGCCGGCAATATTGCCAACATCGCCGAACGGCTGGACGAGGAATGGTCGGCAGCCGATGGCATCGCCGCCCGGTTCACCCGTCCCGGCCCCGAAAATCCGCTGTTCCGCACCGATCAGGAAGCGCTCAGCGAAATCGTCGGTGTGCTGGCGCACGGCTTCGAGACCATCCGCGATACGCGGCTGAGGCCGATGATGGGCGACGATGCCGAACACGCCCGCCCGAAGTCCGCGCTATTCTGGCGTTCCGGCCAGACCATGCCGTCGATCGGCGCCAACTTCGCCGGCTTGCAGCAGCTGTTCGAAGGATCACGCATCGGTGCTGTGTTGGCAGGTGACGAAGACGCCGTCGTCAACTCGATTCAGTTCGAATTCCGCAACGTCGACCGCATGCTGCCGACGATCCCGCCACAGGTCGAAACGGCGGTGAGCGAGAAAAAGGAACGCAGCAAGCTCGACTATGTCTACCTGCTCACCCGAAGCCTGCAGGGCCTGATCGGCCGCGAACTGTCCGCGGCGCTCGGCCTGTCGGTCGGCTTTTCCTCGTCGGACGGAGACTGATCGTGCTGGACCGCCGCACCCTTCTGCGCGCCTGCGGGGCGGCCCTCGTCGCCGGGCTTGGCCCGGCACGGACAGACGCGCTCGAGAGGAGCGAAACGGTTTTCGCCTCCGCCTGCATGAAAGCGGACGGCCGGTATGCCGCTGCCCTGTTCACCGAGCGCGGCACGATCCTGCACGTTGAAGACTGCCTGGCGCGCGCGCACGACGTGGTCGTGTGTCCGGCAAGCGGGCACATCGCCGCCTTTGCACGTCGGCCGGGGACCTTCGCCATGGTCTTCGATCGCAATCGCCGCGCCGCGCCAATTGTGATCGCCAGCGCGCCGGGTCGGCACTTCTATGGGCACGGCGCCTTCTCGCCGGATGGCCGCCTGCTGTACGCGACCGAAAATGATTTCGATGCCGCCCGCGGTGTTGTCGGCATCTACGACGCGACCGATGCATTCCGCCGAATCGGCGAGTTCGCCACCCACGGCGTGGGCCCGCACGAGGTCCTGCTGTCGCCGGACGGCCGGACGCTGGTGGTGGCCAATGGCGGCATCGAGACCCACCCCGACTATGGCCGCACCAAGCTCAACCTCGACCGCATGCAGCCCTCGATTGTGTTCATCGAGGCGTCGACGGGCCAGCTGATCGAGCAGCACAGCTGCGAGCCGGGCTGGCATCAGCTGTCCATGCGCCACCTCGACTTCGACCGCAACGGCGACGTGTGGTTCGGCTGCCAGTACGAGGGGCCCGTCAGCGACCAGCCGCCGCTGATCGGTCGCATCCGGCGCGGCGAGGGCGCCCGGCTCATCAGCTTGCCGGAGGCGCAGCAGCACGCCATGCGGAACTATGTCGGCGCGGTCGCCGCCAGCCGCGACGGCGACCGGATCGCGTTCTCGGCGCCGTATGGCGGGGTCATCATCGTCGTCGACACCGGCGGGCGGCTGGTCGACAGTTTTCAGTTGAAGAATGGCTGCGGGGTTGCGCCTGTCGGCGACACCTTCCTGGCGACTTCGGACGAGGGGCGGATTGTCACCCGCGGCGATGCGCGGGCACCGGTTGCAACCAGCCTCCATTGGGACAATCACGTCACGCGACTGATCTGACGGAGCGCCGACGCGCGCAGTGCGCCCGTTCCTGTCCGTGCATGAACGGGGCATCGGCCTCGCCGGGAAGCGCAACTGGAGGGACACGCATCAGCGTGCGCATCAATGGCCGCAGCTGTCCTGCCTTGGCGGCGACACGTTACCCGGATTGCCTGCCGTGGAGATTCGGTCAGCCGCCGCCCGGATCCGGATTGTCGTTGGCTGAACTGTGCCGCGATGCCGGCTGCGCCTTCGCCGGCGCCTTGCTCACGCTGACCATGGCCGGACGCAGCACGCGATCGCCGATCATGTAGCCGGCCTGCATGACCTGTGCGACATGGCCGGGGGGCATGTCCGGACGCTCCATCTCGAACATCGCCTGATGCACATTGGGATCGAACCTCTCGCCCTCCGGCGAGAACTTCCTGACGCCGTGCTTTTCGAGACTCTTCAGCAGCTCACGCTCGGTCAGCTCCACGCCCTCGATCAGCGCCTTCACCTTTGCATCGGCGTGCTGGCGCAACTCGGGTCCGATCGCTTCGAGCGCACGATGCATGTTGTCGGCAACGGCGAGCACGTCGCGGGCGAAACCGGCGATTCCGTAGGCACGCGCGTCACCGATCTCGCGCTCGGTGCGCTTGCGCAGATTCTCCATCTCGGCCAGCGTGCGCAGCAGCTTGTCCTTCAGGTCGGACGCTTCGCGCTGCGCCTCGGCGAGCGGGTCCGGCGGCGCTGCCGGGGCAGACCCGGTCCCGGCGGCCGGTTGGGAGTCCGGCGTCGCCGGCCTGCCGGTATCCGCCTCGGCGCCCGTGTCTTTGGCCTTGCGCGCAGTCGGGTCCGTCATCAGTAAGTGGTCCATCCTCGACATTGCATGGTGATGACCCGGATATCAGGGCTCCGGCCTGAAAAATCAAGCGTTCAGCCCGACAGCAGTTTGCTCACCACACGGGCGGTGTAGTCGACCATCGGGATGACCCGGGCGTAATTGAGCCGGGTCGGGCCGATCACGCCGAGCACGCCGACGATTCGGCCCTTGGTGTCGTGATAGGGCGCGACGATGGTGGATGAACCGGACAGCGAAAACAGCTTGTTCTCCGAGCCGATGAAAATGCGGACGCCCTCACCGCGCTCGGCGCGGCCGAGCAGGTCGATCACGCCGCGCTTGGTCTCCAGCGCATCGAACAGCGAGCGAACGCGCTCGATATCCTCAAGCGCGCGCAGGTCCTCCAGCAGGTTGGCATGGCCGCGCACAATCAGCTGGCGCTCGTCGGTTTCGCCACCCGACCAGCTGGCAAAGCCGGCGGAGATGATCTTCTGCGTGAGCTGGTCGAGCTCGGCCTGTCCCGCCTCGGCCGCGGTCTCGATCTCGTTGCGCAGTTCGGCAAGCGTCTTGCCGCGGATGCGCGCATTGAGAAAGTTGCTGGCCTCGGTCAGCGCGGACGACGGCAGTCCGGACGGAATGTTGACCACCCGGTTTTCCACCTCGCCATCTTCGCCGACCAGAACTGCCAGTGCGCGCTCCGGCTCCAGCGGCACGAACTCGATGTGCTTGAGCCGCACATTGCTCTTGGCGGTGAGCACGATGGAAGCCGAGCGGGTCAGGCCTGACAGGGCCTGCGAGGCCTCGGTCAGGATCGCCTCCAGCGACTTGCTGCTGCCGGCGCCGGCCACCTGCGACTCGATCGAACGGCGGTCCTCCTCGGTCAGGTCGCCTACTTCCATCAGTGCATCGACGAAGAAGCGCAGGCCGAGCTCCGTCGGCAGCCGCCCCGCCGAGGTATGCGGCGCGTAAATCAGGCCGAGGTGCTCGAGGTCCGACATGACGTTGCGTACCGACGCAGGCGACAGCTGGATCGGCAGGATGCGCGCCAGGTTGCGCGAGCCGACCGGCTCGCCGGTGGTCAGGTAGCTTTCGACGATCTGGCGAAAAATCTCGCGCGAACGCTCGTTGAGCGCGGCCAGGCTCACCTGGGTCGTACCGATCGGCACGTCGTGCGAGGCCACGGGACCAACTCCTCAATCGCGAACCGCCATTTGACCATTACCGCGCTCTTGTTCAAGACGGGCTTGTGGTTATGGTGTCCGGCCGGCAAGGATAAAGCCTGCGCGCGTCCGACGCCCGCACAAAAAACAGGAATGCCCCAGATGCGGCCGAGCCGCCGACAGGTCGACGAGTTGCGCCCGGTTTCGCTGGAACGCGGTGTCGTCAAGTATGCCGAAGGGTCCTGCTTCGTGAAGTTCGGCGACACGCATGTGCTGGTCACCGCCAGTCTTGAGGAGCGGTTGCCGCCCTGGCTCAAGGGCCAGGGACGCGGCTGGGTCACCGCCGAATACGGGATGCTGCCGCGTGCCACCTCGGAGCGTACCCGCCGCGAGGCGTCGGCCGGCAAGCAGGGCGGCCGCACGGTCGAGATCCAGCGGCTGATCGGCCGTTCACTGCGTGCGGTGATCGATTTGCAGGCGCTGGGCGAGCGGCAGATCACCATCGACTGCGACGTGATCCAGGCCGACGGCGGAACGCGCACGGCCTCCATCACCGGCGCATGGGTGGCGCTGGCCGACTGCCTCGCATGGATGAAGGCGCGCGACATGGTCAGGTCGGATGTGCTGCGCGATCACATCGCGGCGGTGTCGTGCGGTGTCTACAAGAACGTCGCGGTGCTCGACCTCGACTATGCGGAAGACTCGGAGGCGGAGACCGACGCGAATTTCGTCATGACCGGTGCCGGCAACATCGTAGAGGTGCAGGCCACCGCCGAGAAAATTCCGTTCAGCGAGGACCAGTTCCTGGCCCTTCTGGCGCTGGCGCGCAAGGGCGTCGAGAAACTGGTTGGCTTGCAGAAAATGGCGGTGATGTGAGCCGACAGCTGACCGGCCCCGTCGTCATCGCCACGCACAATCCCGGCAAGCTCGCCGAGATGCGGGAACTGCTCGCGCCCTACGGCGTCACGGCACAGTCGGCAGGCGAGCTTGGCCTTGCCGAGCCGGAGGAAACCGGCAAGACCTTCGCCGCCAATGCGCGCATCAAGGCCATGTCGGCAGCCAGCGCGACGGGCAAGCCGGGCTTCGCCGACGATTCCGGTCTGGTCGTCGACGCGCTCGACGGCGAGCCCGGCATTCATTCCGCCCGCTGGGCAGGACCGGACAAGGATTTCCGCCGCGCCATGAATACGATCCAGACGCTGCTCGTCGGGCGCGGCGCCAGGACGCCGGAGCAGCGCCGCGCCCATTTCGTCGCCGCGCTCTGCCTCGCCTGGCCCGACGGACACGTCGAGGCGTTCGAGGGCCGCGTCGACGGCACCGTCGTGTGGCCCCCGCGCGGGGACAAGGGCTTCGGCTATGATCCGCTGTTTCTTCCGGACGGCTTCACGCAGACCTTCGGCCAGATGAGCGCGACGGAAAAACACGGTTTGCCCCCGGCAGGACAGGGCCTCTCGCACCGCGCGCGCGCCTTCATCAAGCTGGCGGAGGCGTGTCTGCGCGGCTGAAGCGGGACAGCCGAATGCGGCATCGCTGCACCGCCCGCGATCGTTACAATTTTACGCAGTTGTCCGCAGTAATTCCGTATCGGTGCTGGCGGGCCCGTCGATCGCGGCCTAGTATGGTTAACATGACAGTTCCAAGCGTGTCCCCTTTCGGCGTCTACGTGCACTGGCCGTTTTGCCTGTCGAAATGTCCCTACTGCGATTTCAACAGTCACGTTCGCCACGGCGGTATCGACGAGGCGCGCTTTGTCCGTGCGTTCCAGGCCGAAATCGCTGCCACAGCAGCGCGCATACCCGGCCGCACGGTGTCGAGCATCTTTATCGGTGGCGGCACGCCGTCGCTGATGCAGCCATCGACGGTCGCGGCCATTCTCGACAGCATCGGCAAGCACTGGGCGGTCGCATCCGACGTCGAGGTCACGCTGGAAGCCAATCCAAGCAGCGTGGAGTCGAGCCGCTTCCGCGGCTATCGCTCGGCCGGAGTAAACCGCGTCTCGCTCGGTGTGCAGGCACTCGACGACGAAGCTCTCAGGGAACTCGGCCGTCTGCATACTGCGCAGGACGCGCTCGATGCGATCGCCGTTGCGCGTGCCAATTTCGATCGCTACTCCTTCGATCTCATCTATTCGCGACCACGGCAGACGCCCGGCGCCTGGGCGACCGAGCTCAAGCGCGCCATCGGGGAGGCCGCCGAGCACCTCTCGCTCTATCAACTGACCATCGAGCCGGAGACACCGTTCGCCGCTCTTCATGCCGCCGGCAAGCTGCGGGTGCCCGACGACGATCTGGCGCGCGATCTCTACGATCTCACGCAGGCCATCTGCGCGGATGCGGGCCTGCCGGCCTACGAGATATCGAACCACGCCCGCCCCGGTGCGGAGTGCCGTCACAATCTCGTCTACTGGCGCGGCGAGGAGTACGCCGGCGTCGGACCGGGCGCGCACGGCCGGCTCAATGTCGGCGGCCGGCGCGTTGCCACCCAAACCGAGCGACGGCCGGAAAGCTGGCTGATGCGGGTGGAAGCGACCGGCACCGGCATCACCATCGAGGAGCAGCTGACGCCCGGCGAGGCAGCCGACGAATACCTGCTGATGGGCTTGCGGCTTGCCGAGGGTATCGAGCTTGCGCGTTACACGGCGCTGGCGGGGCGCATGATCGATCCACAACGGCTCAGCTTCCTGCGCGACCAAGGCACAGTGGAGATCACCGGGGCCGGCCGCCTGCGCGTGACGCAGTCCGGCTTTCCCCTGCTCGATGCGGTGGTCGCCGACCTGGCGGCCTGACCGTCGGTTACCCCCACGTTTGGAAATTCGTCGCGGAACCAGTTGCGCCGGCTGGCCGTTGCTGCGCCAGTATTATAGGCTGCGCGCAACGTAAGGCCTTTCAATGAAGCGACGAGGAGCCAACCTCGGACGACGAGTCCTGTGCGTATTTCCACGCTACGCACCCTCGTTCGGATCGTTCGAGTTCTCCTATCCCCTGATCGACGGCATTCGCGCCTTCATGCCGCCGCAAGGGCTGCTGGTCATTGCCGCAGCCGTGCCGCCGGCCTGGCAAGTCCGTTTTGTCGACGAAAACATCGCGCCGGCCGACGCCGACGATTTTGCCTGGGCGGAAGTGGTGTTCGTCAGCGGAATGCACGTGCAGTGGCGGCAAATCGAGGACATCCGGCGACGGGCGCACGCGTTCGGCCGTACGGCGGTGCTCGGTGGCTCTTCTGTTTCCGCCTGCCCCGAGCACTATCCCGATTTCGACTATCTGCATGTCGGGGAACTCGGTGACGCCACCGAGGACCTGTTCGCCCGGCTGGAGCGTGATGTCGCGCGACCGCCACAGCAGGTGGTGTTCACGACCCGCGAGCGACGCGAGCTCGCCGACTTCCCGTTGCCGGCGTACGAGATGGCGCAGATGCGCCGTTACATGATCGGCAGCATCCAGTTCTCCAGCGGCTGCCCCTATCAATGCGAGTTTTGCGACATCCCCGCGCTGTACGGCCGCAACCCGCGTTTCAAGACGCCGGAGCAGATCGGCGCCGAGCTCGACAAGATGCTCGCGTGCGGCCTGCACGGCGCCGTCTATTTTGTCGACGATAACTTCATCGCCCACCGCCGCGCCGTACGGGAACTGCTGCCGCACCTGATCGAATGGCAGCGCCGCAACCACTACCCCTACTCGCTGGCCTGCGAGGCGACGCTGAACATCGCCAAGCGGCCGGAAATCCTTGCGCTGATGCGCGAGGCGATGTTCGAGACGATATTCTGCGGCATCGAGACGCCGGACTCCGACGCGCTGAAGTCCATTGCCAAGGAGCACAACACCGCGGTGCCGATCGTCGAGGCAGTCAATACGCTGAACGGCTATGGCATGGAGGTCGTATCCGGCATCATTCTCGGGCTCGACACGGACACGCCGGACACCGGCAGGCACCTGCTGGACTTCATCGAGCGCACGCAGATTCCCCTGCTGACGATGAATCTGCTGCAGGCATTGCCACGCACTCCGCTCTGGGACCGTCTCAAGCGGGAAGGCCGGCTGATCGAAAACGATGACGGCCGTGAGTCAAACGTGGATTTCCGGCTTCCCTATGATCAGGTGATGGCGGCCTGGCGGGAGTGCACACGGGTGGCCTACGAGCCCGACCGGCTCTATGCCCGCTACGAACATCAAATCCGCGCCACCTATCCCAATCGCCTGTATCCGGCGGACAGCGCGCGGCGGGCGCCGACCTGGGCCAACCTGCGCCGCGCCATGATGCTCATCGGGCGCCTGTTCTGGCACGTCGGCCTACGCAGCCACTACAGGGCGACATTCTGGCGATTTGCCCTGGCCCGGCTGCGGCGTGGCGAGATCGAGCACCTGATCATGGTGGCGGTGGTCGCGCACCACCTGATCCTGTTCGCACGCGAGGCCTCGTCGCTGCGGCGCGACGCCTCGCACTATTCGTTCAAGCCACGGGAAAGCCTGGTGCCTGCGGAATAGCGATGGCTCACGTCCCCGGCCCGAAGGAACGCGGTGCCGGGCTGATCACCCGGCCGCCGGTCGACGTCACCTGCAACACTGCGAGGCCCCGTTGGTTGGTGCCGTTGGTCCGGAAGCGGAAGACGCCGTCGATGCCCGAGAACCCCGACGAATTGGTGAGAACGCTTTCGCTGAAGCGTTGCGCGCCCTGTGTCTTGGTCAGCGCAATGACAAGCGCCACCGCATCATAGGCAAGCGTGGCCGTTCGCACCGGATCCCGGCCGTAGCGGCTGCGGTAGCGTGCCGAGAACTTCCGGAAACCGCTGGAATCCGGTGCCGCATACAGGCCGCCCTGCAGCTGCGTGTCGGAGAAGATGCGCGGGTCGTCCCACAAGCCCGTTCCGAGCAGCTGGACCCGCCGGAGATTGACGCCGCTGGCGGCGAGTTGTCTGACCACCTGTGGCACCGCTTCGGCGCTGTCAGGGATCAGGATGCTGTCGACCTGCCGCGCCACCTGGGCCACCTGCTGCACAGGTCCTGCGATCCTGGAAGGATCGACCGGATATTTTTGCAGCGCCAGCACGCGTCCGTTCCGCCGCGCCACTTCCTGCTGGAACGCTGCCTCGACGACCGCGCCGTAGGCATTGTCGGGAAGCAGCGCCGCAAAGGAGCGTTTGCCGCGCGAGATCTGGTAGCCGATGATGCGATCGACATCGGTCTCGGGCAGGAAACTCAGCAGGTAAACGCCGCGCGCGGCGACGCTGGCATCGGTGGAAAAGGCGATGACGGGAATGCCGCGCGGGCGCGCCACCGCCGCGACTGCACTGACCGACTGAGCAAAGAGCGGGCCGAGAATGATTTCGGCGCCTTCGCCCAGCGCCTGTTGCGTTGCCGCCTGCGCGCCCTGAGGCGTACCGGCATCATCCTTCACGAGCAGCTGGATCTCGGAATTGCGAAACTCGGACAGCGCCATTTCGGCCGCGTTTTTCATCGATTCGGCGGCGACGCCGGCATTGCCTGCCGCCGACAATGGCAGGATGAGCGCAACGCGCACCTGGCCGGTGCCGAGCATTGCAGTCTGCGGCGCCGCTGGCTGCGGAAAATCGAGTCCGAGTTGATTGAAGTTTGTATTGGTACAGGCCGCGACAACGGCCGCAGCGGCAATGATGCTCAGCGCGGCAATCAGGCTGCGCAGACGATCCATGCCCACTCCCCTCGGGCTGGCGGCATTCAATGCGGGCCGCGGCCCGGCGATGACCCCATTCACTCCTAACGCCAAATACCGAATTTGTCGCTGAAAAGTTAAGGCAATGAAAACCCGGGGGAATTTGTCCGCGTAATGGCGGCCCCGCGAGACCCCCGCTACACTGCAGGGATGGCCAGAAAGACGGCAGTGAGCGGGGCGAAATTCGGCGCGGGCGGCACGGATCAGCGCCCTGATTCGCCGTCACGGCCCGGGGCCCTGGCGGGCGGGCTCTATCTGGTGGCCACGCCGATCGGCAATCTGGGTGA
>CAZUDR010000024.1:12120-16137 GCA_964618715.1 uncultured Undibacter sp.
CGTCACGATTGATCACTGATGACACGCAAGACACTTTCAGACGCGGCGGCATCGATCACTGGGGCAACTGCGGCAAAGCCTAACGAGCCGAGTGGCCCAAGTAAACGTCCGAAGATCGCGCCCGGCCTCTATCTGGTCGCGACGCCGATCGGCAATCTGGGTGACATCACCCTGCGCGCGCTCGAGGTGCTGGCAGCGGCAAACGTAATCGCCTGCGAGGATACACGTGTCACGCGCCGGCTGACCGAACGCTATGGCATTGCCACGCCGCTGACTCCCTATCACGATCACAATGCGGCGCAGGCGCGGCCCGGACTTCTTGCGCGTCTGGCCGCCGGCGACATCGTGGCGCTGGTTTCGGACGCCGGCACGCCGCTCGTTTCGGATCCCGGTTACAAGCTCGTGCGTGCGGCGCAGGACGCCGGCCATGCGGTCACTGTGCTGCCCGGCCCGTCCGCCGTGTTGGCCGCGCTCAGTCTTGCCGGTCTGCCGACCGACCGTTTTTTCTTCGAGGGTTTCCTGCCGCCGAAGTCCGCCGCGCGGCAAAAACGCATCGCGTCGCTCCGCACGGTGCCGGCAACGCTCGTTCTGTTTGAAAGCGGTTCGCGGTTGGCCGCAACGCTCGCCGATCTCGCCCGCGAGCTTGGCCCGCGGCCCGCCGCAGTCTGCCGCGAGTTGACCAAGCTGCACGAGGACGTTCGTCGAGGAGACCTGGCGCAACTGGCTACCGATTATGCGGACGGTGGCGAGACGCGGGGCGAGATTGTCCTGGTGGTGGCGCCGCCACCGGAAGATGTTTCAACGGAGCGGGACGTCGACGACCTGCTCCGCCAGGCACTCGCACGCGTTTCGGTCAAGGATGCGGTCGGCGAAGTGGTGCTCGCCACCGGCCGGCCACGGCGCGAGGTCTATCAGCGTGCGCTCGAGCTGAACAAGGGGACCGGCGATGGCACCCCGCAGTGACCGCCCCGTGGCCAGACCGGTCGCCCGGCCGGAGCGGCAGGCCGCCTTTCGCACCGGCATCTCGGCGGAGAGCCGCGCCGCCGCCTACCTTGTCGCCAAGGGTTTCCGCATCCTGGCGCGGCGCTGGAAAAGTCCGGTCGGCGAGATCGACATCGTCGCCCGCCGCCGCCGGCTGCTGGTGTTCGTCGAAGTGAAGGCACGCAGCAGTCTCGACGAGGCCGCCGAGTCCCTGCAGGTCCGGCAACAGCGCCGCATCGCGGCGGCCGCAGAGGCGTGGCTTGCAGTCAATCCCGATCAGAGCATTCAGGACATCCGCTTCGATGCCGTGCTGGTCGCGCCGGGCAAGCTGCCCCGCCATATCACGGCGGCATTCGAAGTGGGTTGAATGCTGTCCCCGATCACGCGCTCAGGCGCTCGAAGAACTGGTCGACCTGGGCGCGGATCCGGCCGGCGACATTTCCGAGATCGTCGGCGACGCTCTTGACCGCACCCGCGCTTGCGCGCGTGTCGTCGGTCGCGGTGCCTACAAGGTTTACCTCGTGGGCGGTATCGGAGGTGCGTTGCGCGGCGGTTTCGACACTCCGCGCGATCTCCTGTGTCGCCGCACCCTGCTCGGTGACGGCGGCGGCGATCGCCCCGCTGATGTCGCCGATCTCGCGGATAATCGTTTCGATCGCGGCGATCGCCTCGATGGAACGCGAGGTGGCACGCTGCATGTCGGCAATCTGCGTGCCGATTTCCTCCGTCGCGCGGCTGGTCTGGCCGGCCAGCGCCTTGACCTCGCCGGCTACAACCGCGAAGCCGCGGCCGGCTTCGCCGGCGCGCGCCGCCTCGATGGTCGCGTTCAGCGCGAGAAGATTGGTTTGCTCGGCAATGTCTGTGATCAGCTTGATTACGTCGCCGATCCGGCCAGCCGCATCGTCCAGTTCCTTCACCGCCAGATTGGTGCGACCGGCCTCGTTCACCGCCCGGCCGACGATCGAGTTTGACAAGGCGACCTGGCGGTCGATCTCGTTCACCGACGCCGACAGCTCGTCGGCGGCAGAGGCAATGTCGCTCACATTGCCCGACGCTTCCGTCGACGCATCCGCCGCACGCGCCGTTTTTGCTGCTGCGTCGTCGGCCGCACTGGAAAGTTGCGTCGAGGCCGCGAGCATCTGGTCGCAGATGCGGCCCAGTTCCGAGAGCGTCGCCTCCACCTCTTTCGAGAAGCGCGAAATTTCCACCGACGTCTGCTGCTGACGGCCCAACCGGGTGTTGGCCTCCTCGCTCACCGTGCGGTCGAGGTCTGCGTTGCGGCCCATCACGTCCTGAAAGACGCCGATCGAACGCGCCAGCGCGCCGATTTCGTCATGACGATCGGTGAACGGCACGGTGACCGAGGCATCTCCGTCGGCCACCGCCTCGGTCACGCGCGTGATCGCCGCCAGCGGCCGCGCCACGTTGCGCGAGATGATCAGCGCGCCGACAACGGCGAGCAACACCGCAAATACGGCAAGCATGGACAGGTAGATCGCGGTTTGCCGGATGCCCTGACGAATCTGCAGATAGGTCTGCCGTGCGCGCTCCTTGTACTCCTTGCGCAGGGCGTCCAGATCCTGGGTCAATTCATTGCCGGTGTCGGACGGGAAATTCCTGTCGGCCCAGTCACGTGCGGCCCGCGGTCCGGACTCCTGGGCGATGCGGGCGAGTTCAGGCGCGAAGTTCTGGAAGGCAGAGAGGCGAATCGAAAACTGCTTGAAGACATCGGAGTCCGCGGCACGCACGCCGCGCTGCCAGTCGGTGAACACCGTATCGATCGCGTTGTTGGCCTTGCCCAGGTCCGTCAGATACGGACCCGCCGCCTCGAAATCCGGGGACATGACAATGCCGCGCGCCGCCGACTGCACCGCGTAGATCAGGCCGGTAACGCGTTCCACGTTCCAGGTCCCGATGTTGGCCGACTCGAACTCCGCGGTCAGGCGCTCGTGGTTACGCGCATTGTGTACGGCAACGAGCGACAGCGCCACCGTGGTCATAGCCAGCGCGGCAAAAATCGCATAGAGCTTGGCGGCTATCGATAACTTCGGCAACGTCACGAGCGGCCCATCCGGTTTAGACACCCCTGCGTGGCCATTCTCGTGGTAAAGTGTTAACGCATTGTTTGCCTTTAGACTTTCATTCGCGCGGACATCATGAAACTGAACGTCGCAGTCCAGATGGATCCGATCCAGCGGATCAACATCAAGGGCGATTCAACCTTTGCCATGTTGCTGGAGGCACAGCAGCGGGGGCACGCGCTCAGCTACTACACGCCCGAACGGCTGGCGCTGCTCGACGGCCGTGTCTTTGCGACGGTCGATAGCCTGAGCGTGCGCGACGTCGAAGGCGATCATTTTACGCTCAGCCATCCGCGCCGGACCGAGCTCTCCGAATTCGATGTCGTGCTGCTGCGCCAGGATCCGCCGTTCGATCTCTCCTACGTCACCAGTACGCATCTGCTCGAGCGTATCCATCCGAAGACCCTGGTCGTCAATGATCCGGCGAGCGTGCGCAACGCGCCGGAAAAGGTTTTCGTGATGGAATTTCCCGAGCTGATGCCGCCGACGCTGATCACCCGCGATCTCGCCGAGATCAGGGCGTTCCGTGCCGAGCACAAGGACATCGTGATGAAGCCGCTCTATGGTCACGGCGGCGGGGCCGTCTTTCGCGTCGCCCGCGATGACCTCAATTTCGGCTCGCTCTACGACATGTTTGCGGACACCTTCCGCGAGCAGTGGGTCGTGCAGGCCTTTCTCCCCGGGATCCGGAAAGGCGACAAGCGCATTATTCTGGTCGACGGCGAGTACGCCGGCGCGGTCAATCGCATTCCTGCCGATGACGATCTGCGCTCCAACATGGTGCGCGGCGGCGCGCCGGCGGCAACCGAACTGACGGCGAAGGAAAAGGAAATCTGCGAAACGCTCGGCCCGCCGCTGCGCCAGCGCGGGTTGCTGCTCGTCGGCATCGACGTGATCGACGGGTACCTCACCGAGATCAACGTCACCTCGCCGACCGGCATCCGCGCTATCAAGA
>CAZUDR010000025.1:0-16040 GCA_964618715.1 uncultured Undibacter sp.
CGGCGAGTTGCCGGCGCCCCTCGTATATGCCGGCGCCGCGATCGTGACCGGCGCCGGCCTGTTCGTGATCTGGCGCGAACGCCAGCTCGGCCTGCAGCGGCGCCGCGAGGCGGAGGGCCCGCCGCAGTCGGCCTGACTCCGCGTCAGGCCTGGAATGCCTTGAACGTGATGATGGTGTAGGTGTCGCGGATACCCGGAATGCACTGCACCTTCTCGTTGACGAAATGCCCGATGTCGGATTCGGAATCAACGTAGAACTTCACCAGCAGGTCGTAGTCGCCGGCGGTGGAGTAGATCTCCGAGGCGATCTCGGCTTCGGCCAGCTTGTTGGCCACGTCGTAGGACTTGCCGAGTTCGCACTTGATCTGCACAAAAAAGGGGGTCATCCCGGGTTCCTCCCGCCGGTGGTTGCCGGCAATCCAGCAAAAACCCGTCCGGCTGGCAAGGCGCGCCCTTGCCAGCCGCCACCGCGCAGCCTAGGTAGATCGGAGCAATCTCGTGGGGTGCCCGGCGGCGGCCGGGCTGAGAGGCCGGTGCGGTGGCCAACCCAACGAACCTGATCCGGGTCATGCCGGCGGAGGGATGAGAGATGCACAGCCCCCAGGATCCCGCACACACTGATGTGGCGCAGATGCCGGCGCTGCTTGACCGCCTGCGCACGCAGGGCCCGCGCGTCCATTGCATCACCAATGCGGTGGCGCAGAATTTCACAGCCAATGTGTTGCTGGCGCTGGGCGCCGTGCCGTCGATGACCGTTGACCCGGAGGAAATCGGGGCCTTCGTGCGACGGGCTGACGCGCTGCTGGTCAATCTCGGCACCTTCGACCGCGAGCGTCGCCTGGCAACGGACATTGCGGTTGAAACGGCCAGACGGCACGAAGTTCCGTGGGTCCTCGATCCGGTGTTTGTCGAGCGCTCGGAACAGCGCGCGGCCTATGCCGACGCGCTGGTGGCACGCCATCCGCAGGCTGTGCGACTCAACCACGCCGAGTTTGCTGCGCTCGCCGGCAAGGAGCCATCGCGTGATGCTGTTGTCGAATACGCACGAGCGCGCAACACCGTTGTTGCGTTGTCGGGCGACGCCGACCTTGTTGCCGACGGCAAACAGATCGTTGCAATCGCCAACGGCCATGAATTGATGGGGCGCGTGACCGCCATGGGTTGCGCCGGCTCGGCGGTGATCGCCGCCTGTTTCGCCGTCGAGCCCGACGCCATGCGCGCCACCGTCGCGGGGCTTGCAGTCATCGGCGTCGCCGGCGAGATTGCGGCCGCGGAGGCGAGGGGCCCGGGCAGCTTCGCGGTTGCGATCATTGACGCCCTCTACGGCCTCGACGGGCCTGCGCTGGCTGCGCGCGCCAGGGTGACCCGATGAAGGTTGATCTCGGTCTCTACGCCATCCTTGATCCGGCCGTCGCAGGCGGACGCACGCTGGTCGATCTTGCCGGGCTGATCGCGCCAAGTGCAACGCTGGTGCAATTGCGCGACAAGCACGGCACCACCCGCGCCATGGTGGAGGAGGCGCGCGCACTTCTCGGCGTGCTCGAGCCGGCCGGAATCCCGCTGCTGGTCAACGACCGTGTCGATGTCGCGCTGGCGGCGCAGGCCGACGGTGTGCATATCGGTCAGGACGACATGGCAGTTGCCGACGCAAGGCTGCTGCTCGGCAGGACCGCCATCATCGGGCTCAGCGTCAAGACGCTGGCGCAGGCGGAAGCCGCGCCCCTTGACCAGCTGGACTACGTGGCCGTCGGCGGCGTGTTCACCACCACGTCGAAGGACAATACGGCCGCGCCCATCGGGCTTGCCGGGCTGCGCGAGATCGTGCGCGCGGTGCACGCGCGCAAGCCCGGTTTCCCGGTCTGCGCCATCGCCGGTATCAACCAGGACAATGCCGCCGACGTGATCGGCGCCGGCGCCGACGGCGTGTCGGTGATCTCGGCGCTGTCGCTGGCACCCGATCCGGTCAGGGCGGCGCGGGACCTGCGCGCAATCGTCGACCATGCGCTGCAGGGGCGGGGGACCGCATGACCGCCATTGCGCTGACCATTGCGGGCTCGGATTCGGGCGGCGGCGCCGGCATCCAGGCCGACCTCAAGACCTTTGCCGCGCTCGGCGTCTACGGCGCATCGGTGCTGACCGCGTTGACGGCGCAGAACACGCAAGGTGTCACCGGCATCCATGACGTGCCGGCCGATTTCATTGCCAGGCAGATCGACGCCGTGTTTTCCGACTTCGCGATTGCCGCGGTGAAGATCGGCATGGTGTCGCAGGTGCCGGCGATCGAGGCGGTGGCCTTCGGTCTGGATCGCCATTACGCCAAGAACATTGTGCTCGATCCGGTGATGGTCGCCGCGTCCGGCGACAGGCTGCTGGCGCCGGAGGCGGTCGCGACGCTGCGCCGGCTGCTGATCCCGCGGGCGCTGGTGATCACGCCCAACCTGCCGGAGGCCGCGGTGCTGCTCGACACCAATCCGGCGCGCGACGAGATCGAGATGGAGGCGCAGGCGCGCGCCCTGATGTCGCTGGGCTCGAGCGCGGTGCTGATCAAGGGCGGCCACGGCGAGGGGGCGGAAAGCGTCGATCTTCTGGTTCATGGCGGCGGCGTCACCCGGCTGGCGGCACCGCGCATCGACACCCGCAACACCCACGGCACCGGCTGCACGCTGTCGTCCGCGCTCGCGGCCGGCCTCGCCAGGGCGCAGGACCTGGTCAGCGCCGCGCGCGCGGCCAAGGACTACGTCACCGCCGCCATCGCCGCCGCCGACCGGCTCAACATCGGCCGCGGCCACGGGCCGCTGCATCATTTTTACGATCAATGGAGGGATCCATGACCACCACGCGACGCCGTTTCACCCTTGGCGCCGGCGCCGCAGCTGCCGGCATCGTTGCGGCCCCGCATGTCGCCGGGGCCGAGACGCAGAAATGGAAGATGGTCACCTCCTGGCCGAAGCGGCTGCCCGGGCCGGGCATGTCGGCCGAACGCATCGCGACCCGTATCCGCGAACTCTCCGGCGGACGCATAGACATCACGGTCTATGCGGCCGGCGAACTGGTGCCGGCCTTCGGCGTGCTCGACGCTGTCGGCAACAACGTCGCCGATATCGGGCACACCGCTGCCTTCTACTGGCAGGGCAAGATGCCGGCCGCCGCCTTCTTCACGACGGTCCCGTTCGGGCTGACGCCAAACGAGCACGTCGCATGGATCGACGCGGGCGGCGGTCAGGCGCTGTGGGACGAGCTCTACAGGCCGTTCGGCGTCAAGCCGTTCATGGGCGGCAATACCGGCGTTTGCATGGGTGGCTGGTTCCGCGACGAGCTGAAAGGCCTTGCCGACCTGCGCGGTCTCAAGCTGCGTTCGCTGGGCCTTGGCGGCGAGATCTACCGCCGCCTCGGCGCCACGCCGCAGACCACGCCGCCGGCGGAGATCCTCACCTCGCTGCAATCGGGTGTTCTCGATGCGGCCGAATTCGTCGGCCCCGGCTCTGACATCGCTCTCGGCCTCTATCGTGTGGCGCCGTTCTACTACTACCCCGGCTTCAACAAACCGAACGGCACTGGCGAATGCATCGTCGCGCTCAGGCGCTGGGAGAGCCTGTCCGACGAGTTGAAGGCCATCGTGCAGCACGCCTGCGCCTCGGAGGCGACCTACGCACTGGCCGAGATGGAGCGGCTCAATGCGGCGGCGCTGGACGCCCTCACCACCAGGCACAATGTCCGGCTCGCGGCCTTCCCCGGCGATCTGGTCGACGCCGCGCGCCGGCAGTCCGGCGATGTACTCGGGGAACTGGCCGGCCGGAATGCCATCACCGGCAAGATTCACCAGTCCTACGTGGCATTCCGGGACCGGACTGCGCCGTGGTCAAAGGTGTCGATCGAGGCGGTGCTGCGCGCGCGGACAGCCTGATTCCCCGATCAGCATGCCATGACATTGCCGGGCCGGTCGATCGAGCCGGCCCGGGCCGTGCCGCAGCCGCGATTGCGCCTTATTGGGGTCGCACTTTTCACAGCTGAACCTGCCCCCCGTTTGCCGGCTTGGAAAGCCTGTGCGGGGGAGCAATACTGATTTGGGGGCACTGGTTCGAAGGCCCCATTGCGAGAACAGTCGCTTTGGAAAGCCCGGTTGCCGCGACAGCAAGACCGTCCTTTATTCGTAGCGCGTTAAGCGCTGCGCTCTTTGCCCTTGAACTGTTGATCATCGCCGCCGCCTGTGTCGGCCTGTCGGCGGTGGCGCTCGCGGTCCCGGCAGTCAATCCTGCCGCGATGCCCGTGTGGCCGCCGAGCGGGCTCGTTCTCGCGCTCGTTTTGTTGCGTGGCTATCGAATCTGGCCCGCCATTGTGGTCGGGTACTTTGGCTCCCGCGTGCTGGCGGGGCAATCGTATCCGGACGCGGCCGTGCTGGCGCTTGGCGCACTGGCCGCAGGTCTGGCCGGGGCCTGGCTGACCAGCCGCTGGTCGAGCGGTCGCAAGACATTCGGCACGCCTGCCGGCGTCGCCAGATTTTCCCTGATTTGCCTGGTGCCCACGGCTTTGATCGCCGCACTGGCGGCCCTGGCTGCCATGATTGTCTCCGGCACCACCACCACCACCCTGGCGGAGGCTGTCAGCGCCTGGACACGATGGTGGTTGGCGGATGCGGCGGGAAGTCTGATGGTCGCGTCGGTCGTTGTCCTGTGGGGCGCCATACCCCTGTTTCCGTTGTCCAGGCGGGAGCTGGAAGCTTTCGTTCTGTTTGTCGTCGTGGCCGCTATCGGCGCGGCGGCATTTGGCCCGGCATCCGCCGTCGGACTTGGCGCCGACATCCCGTACAGAAGCCTGCTTGGATTCCTGGTGGTGGCTCCATTGATGTGGGCCGGACTGCAGGCCAGGTCGCGCGATGCCGCCACGGCTGCCTTGTTGTTCGTCGGCATTGCCGCATGGGGGCTTTCCCCCGGTGCCGGTCCGTATTCCAATGCGTCGCTGGTGCTGCTGTTCATGCTGTCGGTGGGGACGACTGTTCCACCGCTCATTCTGGCTGCAACGACTGCAATGCGGTGGAGTGAGGAAACACGGCTGATCGCAGGACAGCGGCAGCTGCGCCGGAGAATTGACGAAACCAATGCCGCGCTTCACAGCGCAAGGCGCCATTTTCAGACCTTGATAGAAGGCGTTGTGGACTACGCGATCTTCGTGGTCGATCCGGCAGGACGCGTGGCGAGCTGGAACAGCGCCGCGCAGAAGATCATGGGTTACTCCGCGGACGAAATTGTTGGCAAGCATTTCGGAATTTTCTATCGACCGGATGAGCGCCGCGCCGGCGATCCGAACCGCGCGCTGGAACTTGCCATTCAGCACGGGAAGTACGAGACGGAAGGATGGCGCATCAAGAAAAACGGGGCGCTGTTCTTTGTCACCGGATCGATCTCGTCGATGCGGAACGATGACGGGAATCTCATCGGCTTCTTCAATGTCATTCGTGACACGACCGAGCGGCGGGACGCGCAGGAGAAGCTTGTCCAGGCACGCGAACAACTGGCGATGGCGCAAAAGATGGAGGCTATCGGCAAGCTGACCGGTGGCATCGCGCACGATTTCAACAACCTCCTGATGATCATCGGCGGCAACGCGCAAACCTTCAAGCGCCTGCTCGATCCGAAACTGCCGCGGGCGATCGAGGCGATTCAGACCGCAGCCAAGCGTGGGGAGAGCCTTACGCGGCAATTGTTGACGTTCTCGCGCCGTCAGCACCTGAGCCCGACCGTGGTCGATTTGAACATCAGCATCAGGAATATGCGTACGATGATTGAAAGCTCGCTGCGCGGAAACATCGTATACGAAGAAAGGATTGAGCCGGACGTATTACCGGTCAAGGTGGACCTCGCGGAGCTGGAACTTGCGATCGTCAACATTGCAGTCAATGCACGGGACGCGATGCCGAATGGAGGCACGTTCACCCTGTCGGTCCGCAGCGTGCCGACAGACGAACTGCTTGGTGACGGTGCCGACGATTCGTTCGTCGCCATAGAATTTCGCGACACCGGGATGGGAATGCCGCCGAATCTGCTGTCGAAAATTTTTGATCCGTTCTTCACGACCAAGGAGGTGGGGAAGGGGACGGGCCTCGGCCTTTCCCAGGTGTATGGTTTTGCTCACCAGGCCGGCGGCACGGTCAGGGCGGAAAGCAAGGTCGGGCAAGGCACCACATTCACGATTTATCTGCCGCTGTGCGCCGAAAAGCCGTCCGTCGGCAAGGATATGCCGGCAATCGACCTTGCTCACTCGCAGCGACCGACCGTTCTGGTCGTCGACGACAGCGCTGAAGTGGCTCAAGTGACCTCGTCGCTGTTCGAGCATCTCGGCTACAACACGGTCTACCGGGATTCCGCCGAGGCTGCCCTGAAAGTTCTGGATGGCGGCGCCAGGTTTGATCTGGTGTTCAGCGACATCGTGATGCCCGGGGCAATCGACGGGGTCGGGCTGGCCCGCGAGATTCGCTCGCGTTATCCCGATCTCCCCGTCATTCTCACCACCGGCTATAGCGACGCGGCGCAGGCCGTGCCTCCTGAAATGCCGATCCTGCGCAAGCCGTTCGATTCGGATGCACTCAGGGGCTTCATCCAGGATGCGGTTGATGTGCGCGCGACGGCCTGACGACCTCCACGTCCGTCAAACCGGCTCCGACCGGATGTGCCGATCCTGGCGCCGTAACCGGGCGATCACGGGCGCCGCGCCGTACCCGAGGCCGATTTTGGCGTTCTGACCCTCGGTTCCCGGGACCGGAGCCCGCCAGGCCCCCGCTGGCGCCCGTTAAGGTTAACCGACCTTTAACGATTCTGCGGCTTGATGGCGGCATCAGGCGCGCCAGTGGAACGAGGCTCCGTCGGAGTCCTGCGCAACCGCATCGCGTCAAACCCGGGTGGATCATGGGGATCGCCCGCTTGCAAACAGAGATGCCAGTCAAGGGGCCGACAGACATGACGACCAAACTGATCCGCACCGGCATTGCCGCCATGGCGCTGATGGTGATGCCGTTCGCCGCCCAGGCGGCCGACCTGCCGCAACCCTATACGCCGCCTTACAAGGCCCCGCCGGCCTATGTGGCACCGGCGCCAGTATTCAGCTGGACCGGCTTCTACCTCGGTATCAACGGCGGCTACATGTGGGGCAATTCGGAGTGGAGCGGCGGCGCCGGGACCTTCAGCATTGATCCGACCGGTTGGCTGCTCGGCGGAACGATCGGCTACAACCTGCAAACCGGCAATTGGGTCTGGGGCATCGAGGGCGACATGGATTGGGTCGACCTCAACGACACGAGCACCGTCTGTGTCGGCTGCACCTTCGAGAATACCTGGCTGGCAACCGTGCGCGGTCGTATCGGCTATGGCGGATGGAGCGGGTGGATGCCCTATTTCACCGGCGGCGTGGCCTTCGGCAATATTGAGGTCTCGACGCCGATCGGCAAGGAGAGCGACACCAACATGGGCTGGACGATTGGCGCCGGCGTCGAATACGCCTTCCTCAACAACTGGTCGGCCAAGCTCGAATACCTCTATGTCGATCTCGGCTCGGCAACCTGCACCGCCGCGACCTGCGGGCTGGCCAGCGACGCGAATGTCGACTTCACCGCCAACATCGTGCGCGCGGGTCTGAACTACCGCTTCTGATCCACGTATCAGCGCAGGACGATAATACCGGCCCCGGGCGAGCAGCCCGGGGCTTTTTTGCATCCTTCACGTCCGCAGCTGCCACCGTCCGGGTTCCGCGGGAACCTGAACCCATGGTCGCGATGCAAAACCCGCATCCTTGATCTGAGTCAATGGGTGCACCCTTGGGGCTCGCTACGCGTTAGAGTAATCGGGGGTGCGGGCGCAAGGCGAAGGGAGGCGGCAACATGAACGGAAAAACGTTGACGGCTCTGGCAGCGGCCGCGGTGATCGCGGCGGCTGCGGTCACGATGCCGACGCGCGCGGAGGCGCGCAACAATGGCTGGTGGGTGGGCGCCGTCATCGGCGGCCTGGCCGCCGCCGCGATCGTGGGTAGCGCCTATCGCGGCTACTATTACGGCCCGCCCCGCTACTACTATTACCGCGCCCGGCCCTACTATTACTATGCGCCACGCTACTACTACGGGAAGCGCTACTACTACGGGAAGCGGTATCGCTACGGGAAGCGCTACTACTACGGCAAGCGCTACCGCTACCGGCACGGGTACCGGACATACCGAAACCGCAAGTATATTGGCCACTATCACCAGCGTCCGTATCGGATCCGGCGTGAGTGGTAAGCGGCCGGTGGCGCACCCGGTTCATGGCGACCCCGCCTTCGCGGGGTTGCGGGTTCCGGAATTTGCCTGACCGGAATTAGCGCCATTTGCATCTCCGTCGACACGGAGACCGGTGTCGGCGCGCTCAGGGGCGCGGCTTGTCGGTGAACTCGACGCCGATTTCGCCGCCCAGCTGCCAGATCACCCGGCAGTCACGCCGGATTTTCACGCCATCGTCGCCGGATATCGTCAGCGTGAACTTCGGCGGCATGTCGATTTCTGTATAGAGCCGGGCGCCGGCTTCGGAAATGTCCGTCACCCTGATACTGCGCGGGGACGGACTGACCTCGCTGTGAAATTGCGCGATGCTGTTAATCCTGCGGCGCGGCAGCTTGCGTCGTTCAACTAACACGTTACTTGAACCCATCCTTGTTCCCGTCGGGCGCGGTAATCATGCACATTCTGCATTCAAAAGCATTTAACGAACTGGCCACAGTTTTAGCTGACCTGGCAGACGCGCAACCAGGTTCAGGTTATCAATGCGGCTTCAGGCTCAGCGACGCGGCGAACTTGAATGCGCCGACAAGATCCCGGTCGAGCTTTGGCCCCATGTCGAGCAGCATCTGGTATGCGATGTCTCCCCGAATCGGCGGCTTGTAGGCTCGCCGTTCGAGCAGCGCGCCGAACACGTCGCAAATAGTGGCGACGCGTACAAAGTCCGATATTTCGCTGCCGGACAGGCCATGCGGGTAGCCGGAGCCGTCAATGTATTCGTGATGGTGGAGAACGATGTCGAACATGACGGGCTCGATACCCGCAGTGCCCTTGAGCATCTCCACTCCCTGTTCCGGATGCTTTCGAAGCACGGTTTCTTCCTGTTCGGTGAGCGGCGTGGGCTTTTCCAGGATGGACAGCGGTACGCGAGCCTTGCCGATATCGTGCACCATGCCGGCAAAGGCGAGCCTGTTGCGATCGGCCTGCGAAAAGCCGAGATGCTGGCCGAACGCCACCGCCACGCCGGTTACCAGCAGGCAATGCTGGTAGGTCTGGCTGTGATGGCGGCGGACCGTCTCGATCCAGTTTCGCAGACCGCGCTCCTCGATGTGACCGACGATCGTTTCGCCTGCGCTGTTGATCGCGGACGTATCCAGGGGCGCGCCGAGACAGGCTGTCGAAAAGATGCCATGCAGTGCCTCCAGCGCCGGCCCCACGCCGACATAGTCCTTGAGCGGGTCGTCGCCCAGCGCCGGGTCAAAACCGCCCGATACCTTGCCGGCCAGCGTCTTGGCGTCCAGCGGATGATGCACGACGTCGCTCGCGCCAAGCGCCTGCGCCTGGATGGTCTGGGCGCGGGAGGCCCTGTCGGTGACAAAGATCGTCCGGGTCTCTTTCGGCTTGCGTTTGAGGCAGTCCTTGAGATCGAGCAGGCGGCGGTTGTTGCTGAAGTCGATGTCGAACAGCAGACAGGGCTCGCGCAGGACGCCCCGCACGTCGTCGAGCCCGAGAAATGTCAGGTCAAACGACGCGCCAAGTTCCCGGCGGATTGCATCTCGCTTGGGCGGGGCGTCGGTGATGACGGAAAGCCGGTTTGTCATGGCGCGGGTGTCTGTCGTCCTTCCGCGCTCGCAACAGTCGCGGGCTCTACGATGTATTACACGCAGTGGTTTAAGCTTCGCTAAATCCGGCTTCGGCCGGGTCGGCCAATGGCCGACCTCCCCCTACGCCAGGAACGAGAACTGTTTGCCGGGGGCCTGGCCGCCGGTTGCGGATGCATAGATGCTTCCGCCGGTTGGCACCCCCGCCCCGCCAACGATCGCATCCGGCGCGGCACCAAGCAGTAGTCCGCCGAGGTCGACCTGAGCGGCTGCCGATTCCCGTACGGCGAGCGACGACTGTAATCCTTCCGCGCCGGCAAGGACGGCATCGATGCGCCCGAGGGCCGTATCGATGGTAGCCTTGTCAGGCCGCTGTACTGCGGTGACCAGATCGCCGCTACGCAAAAGTTCGGTGACGGCATCGACGAAACCGCCCGTATCGCCGGGGCCGACAGTCGAAACGAGCGTGCCCACCGTGGTGGCCAGCGCATTGAGCGCGTCGCGAGCGTCGAGCGGTGCGCGCGGCAGGCGGTCGAAGCCGACCACAAGCGGGCGCTTGCCGAGCGACGTCGTGATCGTTCCGTTCTGCTCCACTTCGCCGTCGATCGTGACATAGGTCGGCTTGTCGGCCGTCTGTTCGATTTCGGCGACAACGGGTTTGAGCGCGGTGCGGCCGGGAACCGGATCGGCGCCATCGCGTGCGGCTTGCAGGGCGTCACGCAGTTCTGTGAGTGCCGCCTTGATCCGCTCGACGCCGCTGCGGCCACTGTCGAGGCTGTGCAGCCTTGCTCCCGAGTTGTCGAGCAGGCGCGCAGGATTGCTGCCCGGCGCCGCGCTGCGGCCGGGCGCGAATGAACCCCAAAAACCAGTGACAGAGCCAATCACCGGCGCGGTCTCCAAAGCTGGCGCCGCCCGCCGGCGGCGAGGCATGCGCAGCCTGCCGGTCTAAGGGAACTTTATTGAGCGGACGCGTGGGGCAATTGCCGGATTTGATTCAAATTCGAGTGAAGCAGGGAAGCATGGCGTTCAATGCAAACGTTGCAAACGTTGCATGAAGCACGAAGCACAGGGATTTGTTTCGCAGCCCGCTGCAAATGCCAGCGGCCACCGGTCAGGCAGCAGGATCGTTCGGCAGGCTCATGCGGCCCTGATCGTGCGGTCCTTCCTGGCAAGCAGCCCGGCAATTTTCCTTGCCGGAACCGGGCGACTGAAGAGATAGCCCTGTGCGTGCGAGCATCCCTCCAGGCGAATGATGTCGAGCTGTTCTTTGGTCTCGACGCCTTCGGCGATTGTCGCCATGCCAAGGTCGCGCCCCAGCCGCGCGACGGCGCGAATGATGGCGAGGCAGTCATCCCGTTTTCCGAGTTCCCGCGTAAACGAGCGGTCGATCTTGATCTTGTCAAACGGGAAGCTTCTCAAATAGCTGAGTGAGGAATAGCCGGTGCCGAAGTCATCCATTGAAATGCGGACGCCGAGTTGCCGGAGCTGCTGCAACACCTCCAGCACGGCGCGATCCTGCTGCAGCAGGATGGTTTCGGTGATTTCGAGTTCGAGCCGCTCCGGTTTCAAACCTGCCTCGTTCAGCGCCATCACCACCGACAAGGCGAGTGCCGGGCTGCGGAACTGAATGGCCGACAGGTTGACGGCGACGTTGAGGTCGACGGGCCAACTGGCCGCGTCCCGGCAGGCCTGCCGCAGCACCCATTCACCGAGCGGCAGGATGAGGCCTATTTCTTCCGCAACGGGGATAAACTCGTCCGGTCCGACGATGCCGCGTTGCGGATGATTCCATCGGAGCAGCGCCTCGAAGCCGACGATCTTCCGTTTGGCGGCGATGGATACGATCGGCTGATAGTAGACCTCGAACTCGCCATCGTGGATCGCCTTGCGCAGGTCGACCTCGAGCACGTGCCGGGCCTGCATTTGCGCGTCCATTTCCGGCTGGAAGAAGTGGTAGGTACCTCGTCCGGCAGCCTTGGCGCGATAGAGCGCCATGTCCGAGTTGCGCAACAGCTGGTCCGGCTCGGTCCCGTCCGTCGGCGCCATTGCGATTCCGACGCTTGCCCCGATGACGAATTGATTGCCGAGAATGTCAAACGGCTCTGAAATGGATTCGATGATTTTCGAAGCAAGTTCGGTTGCATCCTGCGGACGCGCCCCGGCCTGTACGATCGCAAATTCGTCGCCGCCGAGACGGGCGACAGTGTCCTCTCCGTCGACCGCCCTCTGAAGCCGTCTGGTCACCTCGCAGAGCAGCGTATCGCCGACGGAATGCCCGAGCGTGTCGTTGACCGTCTTGAACCGGTCGAGGTCGATGAACAGGACCGCCAGCTTGTTCTCCTGGTCGAGCGACTGCTCCATGCGCTCCCGGAAAAGCACGCGGTTGGGCAGGTTCGTCAGCGCATCGTGTCGCGCCATGTGGATGATCTGTTCTTCCGCCTGCTTGCGCTCGGTGACGTCCTCGAACGTCGACACCCAGCCCCCGCTCGAGGTCGGGCCGTAGACGCTGGCAACGATGCGGCCGTTGCCGAGCTCGAAATAGTGGGTACCCGCCTCCTGGCGCAGGCGCAGCTCCGCCTGTTCGGCCAGCATCTGGGCGACCTGGCTCTTCCGGCTCCAGCGATCCCCGCGGGCGATGATCTCGTCAAGGGAGACGCCCGTTTTGATCTCCTTGCCGGTCAGGCCGAAGATCTCGAGGAAGCGGCGGTTGACCACTTCAAGCCGGTTCGACGCGTCAAACAGGCACAGGCCCTGCGACATGTTGTCGAGCGCCGCGTCAAGCCGCAGATTGGTCTGCCGCAGACTGTGCTCCTGCGCCTTCAGCTGTGTGATGTCGCTGCACACGACGATAAAGCCGCCGTCCTGCATCCGGCTGTGGCTCAGGCGCAGCCACCGTTCGTCGACCAGCTGCAGATCGCCGCTCACCAGCAGCGCATTGTCCTTGCGAATCGCGGCCTGCTCCGGCGAGGCCGCCACGTTCAGGCAGCGACTCAGCTCCGACAGCGGGGTTCCCGGCCTGATCTGCTCGGGCGACACACCGAAGAAATTGGCAACCTGCGCATTGGCCAGCGCAATCCGGCCGCTCGCATCGACGACGACGACACCTTCCTGCGAGCTTTCAAGTGCGTCGGCAAGCCGCGTCTGTGCGGAGCGGCGCTGCTCCGCCTCGCGCTCCATCATCGAGTTGATGTTGTCGCGCATCAGCCGCATGGACGCGAGCAACGCGCCGAGCTCGTCCGCGCTCCCGGTCGGGATGACAACATCCAGCCTGCCGGTAGCAATGTCGTCCGCCACCTTGGACGCGGTGGCGACCGGCTTGATGAGGCGGCGGGCGAGCATCCAGGCCACCAGGCCCGACAGGACCAGCGCGATCACCACGCCGATCACGCTCAGCCGCACCTCGCGCGCGACCGAAGCCAGCGCCGACTGGCGGTAGATGAACCCGTCGCCGGCGGTGTAGTTGACCAGCAGGTCGATCTGCTCGTTGACCTTGTCCGAGTACTCGTCGAGCAGCTCCCAGTTGGCGTCGAGCCGGGTCTCGTCGACCAGATGCTCGCTGGTGCTCTTCCAGGCCCTGACCGCCTCCCGCACCTTGGCCGCCGCCTCGCGCGCCCGGTCCGACTGCGAGCGCTGCACGGCGACGTCGAGGTCCTCGTTCAGCGTCCGCGTCAGGCTGTCGATCTGCCGGTCGAGATCCGCCCGCATGGCGGCATCGTCGGCGATCCAGCGCCGGGCAAACACGGCGCGCATGGTGGCGAAATCGGTCGCCGCCGCCCGCGCGTAGTTGATGGACATGAGCGATTCATCGAACGTCTTGCGCACCAGCGCGCCGGCGTTCTGCATGTTGAGAACAGAATAGCCGCCGAGCGTGGCGGTGATCGCGCTCATGATCAGGAACGCAACGAGAATGCGGCCGCGGATCGTGCGGCAGAACGCACCAATCCACGCCGCCCCCTGACGGGGCCGGAAGATCGACGAGGCGGGCGGTAGCTGCGGTTTGCTGTACGGCATCGATACGTCCGGTTTTCGACGCGTCCAACCTAGGAGAGCCGGGTTAAACCGGGTCCAGCAAACCGTGCAATGTTCCCGCTGTCGTAAACGGCGCCTTAACCCAAGCGGCCGACAAATGGCGGCAGGCCGCGCGTCGTGCATGCTGCCGGGCAGCGGCCAGGGATCGACCATGCGGAGCGACCGGAAAGCATTGGCCCTGCGTGCTGTCGCCGCGTTTCTGCTGGCGGGGGTCGTCGTCGGTCTCGGCGTGCTCTCCGGCCTTGCCAAGCCGGCCCATGTCATTTCGCAAAAGGGCCGCGAGTTCAGGCCCAAGACCGTCACCGTCAACCGCGGCGATCAGATAGAAATCGTTAACGATGACGGCGATTTGCGCCATCACGCGTATATCGATTCCGACACGATGACCTTCGATTCCGGCGACCAGGAGCCGGGCACCCGCACGGCCATCACCTTCAAGATGCCCGGCGAATTCGAGGTGCTCTGCGCCATCCATCCCAAGATGCGGCTGGTCGTCACCGTGCGGTAGGCCGCCAACGCCGCCGCGGGCGCGGCGCGTCAGAGCAGCTGCGAGCCGTACAACACCGAGTGTCCCAGGTAATAGGTGGCCATGAACAGGACGAGGGCGGCCGCGTAGGCGGGCGCCAGCAGCCATTGCTGGCGCACGGTCACCGGTACGGGCTGGCGGTCGCCGACAATGGCGATGAGGACGACGACGATCAGGGTGTGGCCGATCAGGTCGATCTTGCCGAACTCGAACACGGCGGTGATGAACATGGCGGTGAGCAGCACAGCGGCGAAGCGGCGCACCAGCGGCGTCCACACCAGCGCGAAGGCGAGCGCGAACTCGACCGCGCCGGCCGCGCGCATGAAGAACTCGGGGCTGAACCCCATCGCCAGGTCGGGATGCTCGACGAACATCGGATAGGACCATTCCGGATAGGCCCACTTCTCGATCGACGCCCACATCAGGGTGATGCCGGCGCTCCAGCGCACCACGTCGATCGGCCGCGCGCCGTAGAAATTCTTCTGCAGTCCGGTCAGCGCCAGATACGCCGCGACGCCGAGAAAGACCGGATAGTCGGCGAGGTGGAAGACGCCGTAGTTCCACACCGCGATGGCGAACAGCATGACGATGCCGAGCGCCGAGGCCGGCATGGTCCGCCGCGACAGCATGCCGGCGGCGATGCCGAGCTGGATGATGCCGATCCACACGGAATCGGCCTTCAGCTCGGGCGTCAGGATGATGCCGCCGAGCGCCCAGATGGAGATGAAGAAGAACGCGCAGCCGGCGCGGAACATGGTTTCGGTGTGCTGCTCGATCGGCGCGGTGACGCGGTCGACAGAGCGCAGCATGGAGCGGCCAATGTCGGTGCCTTCGACCAGGCAGCCGGCCATCAGCGCCAGCAGCGACACGCCGACCAGCCATTCCAGGTCCGGGCACAGCACGTTCTCCAGCCCGAGCGGGGCGCCGGCGACGTCATAGGCGCAGAACCATTTGACGTGCGCGCTGGCGGTGCCGGCGAGCGCGAGGTAGACGAGCAGCGCCAGCGCGCCTGTTGCAAAACGGGACAGCCGCCACCCGGGCGGGAATGAGTCATGCGCGGCCGCGCCGCGCGCCCGGTAGACGGGTAGTGCTAGCGGGATTGTTGCAAAACGGGACAGCCGCCATCCAGGCGGGAACGTGAACGCGAACAATCTTCCCCCGATCTTTTATGTGCCGGTTTGACAGTCCCTGTCAGGTCACTGATTTAAGGAAGTTTTTACCACAATAATTAGCATTTTACCAATACGTCCGGCGGGAACCTTCATCCTTGGTTAACCCTGGCCGGAAAAGCCCCGGATTCGGGGCCTGCCGGCCGCCGGCGGGCAGGCGGCCGGTAACCGGTCCCGTGCTTGGGTGGCGCCCCGCAACAGGGACGCGCGCGGCGCGCGCGACGCAGCCGATGGGCGCAGTCAGCTATGCAATGGTGGTGGCCGGGGCGGCGGTGGCGCACGCCTCCGCGCGCATGCCGCCGCGGCAGGAGACCCTGGAAACGGCGGCCGGCGTGCTCCTCATCGCCGGGCTCGCCATGATCGGCTGCTCGCTGCCGCATCTGCCCTAGGCGGAATCGCACACAATCCCGTGTCGTCCAGGCGGCCCGCGTCCATCGCCGAGGCCGGCCGGACGTCTTCGGCCGCGCAATGCAGACCCGTCC
>CAZUDR010000026.1:0-15996 GCA_964618715.1 uncultured Undibacter sp.
ACGCACGGTTGCCATCGCCGTGCCCGTCGGCGTGCTATCGCGCTTCATGCGCTTCATCAAGGGCACGCTGCCGGTCCTGGTCTGGGGCGGGGTGCGTGGCGGCATTTCCATTGCGCTGGCGCTGTCATTGCCGCAGACCGACGCGCGGCCGATCATCCTGACAGCGACCTACGCGGTCGTTCTGTTCACGATCATTGTGCAAGGACTGACCCTCACACAGGTGATCCGCCGCACGGTGCCGTCGTCGCGGCCTGTGTCGGAGCCGGCCTCACACTGAGCGTGCCGGCTTTGTCGTACCGATCGCGCGCAACGCCTTGGCGTCGTGGCGGGCCGCTGCCGCAAGATAGGTAACGTCGCTCCCGGCGATGATGAGCCTGCCGCCCATCCTGAAGAGTTCGGCCTGATATTCGGGATCGCCGCGCACGCCGCCGACGCCCATCACCTTGCCGTGCGCCCTGCAGGCGGCCGCCGTGCGCTCGAATGCATCACGTAATCCGGGGTGGCGCAGGTCGCCGGGAATGCCGAGGGCCGTGGACAGGTCGTTGGAGCCGATCAGCAGGCAGTCGACACCGTCGACGGCGGCGATGGCGTCGGCATTGGCAATACCCTCGGCGGTCTCCAGCATGACGATGAGCAGCGTGTCTGCGTTGAGTGTCTCGTTGATCTCGCCGAGCGGGATCTGGCGATAGCCGAGCGAAGGCGTCGGGCCCATCACCGAGCGCTTGCCCGGCGGCGGGTAGCGGCAGGCTTCCACCATCGACGCAGCCTGCGCCGCCGTTTCTACCTGCGGGAAGATGACGCCGAGGGCACCGCCATCGAGCACGCGCGCGGCCATGTCGCGGTCGTGGCCGGGCACGCGCACCAGCGGCGTAATACCGGCGCCAAGCGCCCCGATGCAGATGGTGGAGGTCGTCTCGAGCGACACCGGCGAGTGCTCCATGTCCACGTAGATCGAATCAAATCCGCAGGCGGCTGCGATGATCGCGATGTCGGCAGTGCGAGCCTGGCGCAGCCCCATGCACAACACCAGTTCGCCGGCGGCAAGCTTCTGTTTGGCCGGATTAGACATGGAGACCCCCAGATACTGATGTCGTCATGCCCGCGACTGTCGTGCCTGCGGGCCGAAGGCCCGGGCATCCAACCTTTGGCAGTTGCGGCAGATTAAAGACGTGCATGGCCGGGACAAGCTCGGCCATGATGAAGGAGAGTTCGGAATTTCATTCCGCGGTCCGACCCTTGTGCGACCATCGGGTGCGGATGATTTCTTCCCGCTCCATGGTATCGAGCTGCTCGTCGACGCGCTTGATGGCGTCTTCCACTTCGGGCAGAAGCACCTTTTCCAGTGCCTCCGCGCGGCGTTCGGTGCGCCGGTATTCGCGACCAAGGCGGTTGAGATTGCCGGCCCGTGCGGCCGTGTCGGCGGCCATGGCCAGCAACTTTTCGAACACGGCACGGCAGGCCTTGGCCTCGGGAGAGGGATCGACCGCCACGGGCGCGGTGCTCTTGCCGGGCTCGGGCGCAGGCGCCGTCATCATCGGCAGGCCGAGAAACAGGGAGCGTCTGCTGGCGGGCAGCTCGGGCGTATCGGGCACAGGGTAGGCTTGCAGGTCATCGAGCCCGTGTCGCTCGACTGCGGCGGCCAGCGCCGCTGCCGCCTCGCGCATCGTTGTGGTCAGCTCATGGTTGCGGTTCTGGTAGACGTGCAGCTGCTTGAGCATTTCGGCCGCCAACAGCGTGCGTTTCTCGTCGAGAAATTCGTACCCCTGGTGCATCAACTTGCGCTCGTCGGCGAGTTCGAGCGCGGCGCTACGGGTCGGTGTCACCTCACGCATCGGCGCCGTCCTTTTCCGGCTCGTGCTGATTGTCACCTTCGGACAGGGGCGCGATGTACTTCGCGATCTGCATGTCCGACAGCCGGGACAATTCGCCCGTTGGCAGCAGACCGAGCACGCTCCAGCCCGCCTGCATGCTGTCCTCGAGCGTGCGGCGCACGCTTTGACCGATCAGCCGTGATTCGAATGCGTCGGCAAATTCCAGATAATTGAGATCGAGCGGCGTCAGACCATCGCGGCCGACCACGCTGGCCAGCACGCGCACCCGCACTGCCCTCGCATAGGAGGCATAAAGCTGGCTGGCGAGACCTGGATGATCGGGATGTGAATAGTCCTTGCCAATGCCCTGGTCCATCAGCCGCGACAGGCTCGGCAGCACGTTGATCGGCGGAAACACGCCCTTGTGGTCGAGTGTGCGGTCGAGCACCAGCTGGCCCTCGGTGATGTAGCCGGTAAGGTCGGGAATCGGGTGGCTGATGTCCTCCGCCGGCATGGTCAGGATCGGCAGTTGCGTCACCGTGCCCTTGACGCCGCTGATGCAGCCGGCGCGCTCGTAGATCGAGGCGAGGTCGGAATACATGTAGCCGGGGTAACCCTTGCGACTTGGCACCTCGCCGTGGCTCGCCGAAACCTCGCGCAAGGCCTCGCAGTAGTTTGTCATGTCGGTCATGATGACGAGCACATGACGGTCCTCCTCCAGCGCCAGATATTCCGCTGCAGTCAGGGCGAAGCGCGGGGTGAGCAGCCGCTGGGTGGAAGATTCGCTGGCGAGGTTCAGGAACATCGCGGTGTGGGCGAGCGCGCCGGAGTCCTGCATGGCGCGGCGGAAGTTCTCGGCGGTGTCGTGCGAGATGCCGATTCCAACAAAGACGATGGCGAAATTACTCTCGCTTTCATGACGCAGCCGCGCGTTCTGTGCGATGTCGCTGGCAAGCTCATCGTGCGGCATGCCGCCGGCAGAGAACAGCGGCAGTTTCTGCCCGCGCACCAGGCTGTTCATCAGGTCGATGGCGGAAACGCCGGTCTCGATGAAATCGCGCGGCAGTTCGCGCAGCACCGGATTGAGCGGAATGCCGTCGATGCGAAGGCGCTCGCGTGCCGGTACCGGCGGACCGCCATCGGCCGGCTCGCCGACGCCATTAAACACGCGACCGAGCAGGCCCGGGCCAACCGCGAAATGCAGCGGCTCGCCCAGGAACCGCACGCGCACATCGCGCAAGCCAAGGCCGATGGTCGTCTCGAGCACCTCGACCACGATGGAGTCCTGGTCAAGCGCCGCGATCCGGCCGAGTTTCGGCGGCCGGTCGGGACTCAGGATTTCGACGGCTTCATTGAGGCCGACCTCGATATTGCGCCGCAGGAACAGCAGCGGGCCGTCGATGGCGGTGGCGGTGCCCTGCACCGACAATTCAGGTCGCATGGCTCGCCGCCCTGGTCAGATCGGCCATCGCACTTTCCAGCGACGAGCGCAATTCGTTGAACTTGTCGATTTCATCCTCGCCGATCTCCTCGCCCATGCGCTGGAGCCGGCGCATGATATCGATCTCGGCGATGCGCTGCGGCGGCACGCTGTGCTCGAGCGCCCGCTGGGCGAGATTGATGAAGTTGACGATGATTTTGAGCATGGCAGTCTGCCGCTGCGGCGAGCAGTAGCGGTCGACCTCGGAGAAGGCCGACTGGCGCAGAAAGGCCTCGTTGACCAGTTCGGCGCAAAGGAGGGTGAGCTGCTGACGCGGCGGCAGCGCGTCCTTGCCAACGATGCGTGCCATCCGCTCCAGATCGGCCTGCGCTTCGAGCAGCGACAGCAACTTCTCGCGGTTCTCGCGCCAGTCAGAATTGCCGCGTTCGGTCCACCATGTCGAAAAGCGGACGGCAGCCTCCGAATAAGACTGTAGTGGATCAATTGCGGGATAAAAGCGTGCCCGCGCCCGCTCGCGGTCGAGACCCCAGAAGCAGCGTACATAGCGCTTGGTGTGGCTGGTTACCGGCTCGGAGAAATCACCAGCCGGCGGCGAAACCGCGCCGATGATGGTCAACGAGCCGTTTTTGCCGGATAGCGTCTTCACGATTGCCGCGCGCTCATAGAATTCGGCGAGCCGCGAGCCGAGATAAGCGGGGTAGGCGGCCTCGCCCGGTAATTCGCCGAGACGCCCGGAAACCTCGCGCAAGGCCTCGGCCCAGCGGCTGGTCGAGTCTGCCATCAGTGCCACGTGCAGACCCTGGTCGCGGAAAAATTCGCCGACGGTGACGGCGGTGTAGATGGAGGCTTCGCGCGCCGCCACCGGCATGTTCGAGGTGTTAGCGATGATGACGGTGCGTTCCATCAGCCCGCGCCCGGTGCGCGGATCGGTGAGATTGGGAAACTCGCGCAGCACTTCCGCCATTTCGTTGCCGCGTTCGCCGCAGCCGACATAGACGATGACGTCGGCGTCGCACCATTTCGCCAACGTGTGTTGCAGCACCGTCTTGCCGGTGCCGAATCCGCCGGGAATGGCGGCCTGGCCGCCGCGCGCCACCGGAAACAGTGTGTCGAGGACGCGTTGTCCAGTGATCATCGGTTCGTCGGCGGGCAGTCGCCCCGCGACAGGCCGCTCCTGACGCACGGGCCAGTGATGGAAGAGACCGACTTTATGAATGGTGCCGGCTTCGTCCTTGACCCTGGCGAGAACGGCGTCGGCTGCGTAATCGCCCTCGCTCGCGATCTCTTCCACCGCCCCGCCGACGCCGGGGGGTGCGAGGCAAAGCTGTCTGATGCCATCGCCGCTGCCGACGGCGCCGATGGCCGTGCCGGGCGCGAGCGTGTCGCCTTCCTCCAATTGCGGACGGAACAGGTACGTGCGGCTGTCATTTGACTCGTCCGCGTCAAGCGGCCGCAACAGGCCGTCAAAGATGTGACCAAGCAGGTGCGGACCGAGCTGGACCGAAAGGGCCGAGCCGGTGCCGAACACGGTATCGCCGGGACGTAAGCCGGTGGTGTCCTCGTAAACCTGGCCGACCAGTTCGTCTCCCTTGAGCCGGATAACCTCGCCGGGGTGGCGTTCCGAACCGACCTCAATTGCTTCGCCGATGCGGAATTCGCTTTGTGTGCGGGCATAGAGCACCGGCCCGCCGACCCTGCGAATGGTCGCTTCAGTCATGTGCCGGATCCCTCGTCAAGCGCTTGCAGCAGTACGCCTTCGATGGTGCGCTCATCGGCGAGCAGTCCTTCCAGCGTGGCATCGAGCACGGCCTGGTCGCCGGCCACCTTGAGGCCCGCGATCAGTTTCTTGTCCGTCGTGAATGTCAATTCGACCCCGGTATTTCCGCCGAGGAGCTTGGCGAAGGCTTTTTGGTCGCTTGCACTCCAGTCCGCCGGATGCGTGACCGTCCATTGGCCGGGACGCAGTCGTATCGCGCAGAGCTTTGCAACGCTTTCCGCCCAGCGCCGTCGCGCCTCGGTGTCCTTCCAGCGTGCGGCCATTGCCTTGTGCAGCAATGGCATGGCTTCGGCCACGGCGCGCGCGGCCTCGCGCTGCTGCGCGGCGCGCGTCTGCGTTTCCAGCTGTGCGCTGGCCTGCATCAGCCGGCGATCGCCTTCGCGGCGCATCTGCCGGATTGCTTCATGGAGGCGGGTGCGTGCTGTCTTGCGGGCATGCGCCACTGTCGCCCGCGCCTGGCGTTCCGCAGCCTCCCTGGCGGCGCCGATTTCCTCCTTCAATTGCTGCTCGATTTCACGCGCCAGCGCGTCGGCCTGCAGCGAGGGGATGAGGGCGGGTGGACTCACGATTCGATGCCCAGGACGCGCCTGAGCCTCCTCGCCAGATCGGGAGCGCCGACACGAAAGCGCACGTCGGGAACAATTGCGAATGCCGGTGCTTCCGCCAGCATCGCCGCTTCCAGTTCCGCCGCCGGCACCCTTGCAGCCAGCTCCGCGGTGATGATGACCAGCGCGGCACGCGCGCGCGCGTCTTCCAGCACCGGCCCGGCATCCTCGAGCGCCGGAACGATTGTCTCGATGCCGGTGAGGCGGAAGCCAGTGGCGGTCAATTCGTCGCCGATGAAGATAGCCGCGCCCAAACCGATCCTCCTTCCGTCAGACGCGGTTAAGAATGAGAACTGCGACGATCAGGCCGTAGATGGCGATGCCTTCGGCGAGGCCGACCAGGATCAGCACCCGGCCGAGCAGTTCCGGCTTCTCTGCCAGTGCACCGACCGCCGCGCTACCGACCATGGCAACGGCATAACCGGCGGCGAGTGCCGACAGGCCGGCAGCGATCGCTGCGGCGATCATCGCCCAGGGCGCCACGGCCGCATCGGCGGCAGCCCGTGGTGCGGTCTGCGCAAAGGCCGGCAGTGTCTGCACCAGCAGAAATGTCACCCCGACGGCGACGACGGCGGCGAGCGCCAGCATCAGGGCCGGGATTTTCAGGTCTACTTTCATGAAGTGCCCCCCAGGGTTGGCTCTGACATTCTCTTGAAGACGGGCGGCGACAGCGGCTTGAACGCCCGCCCCGCGCCGGTGAGGAAGCGGATGAAGAATTCAAACAGCAGCAGGCGCGTGGTCTGGATGCTGACCACCAGGCCTTCCAGCGCAATGACCAGCACGTTACCGAGCACCAGTACGATCCAGTAGCCGATGCTCCCGCTGGCCTGGGCCATTTCGATGATGGCGACCGAGAGACCCGAATGCGCGAGCGCGAAGGCGCCAATGCGGGCGAATGATACTGTGTTCACCAGCAGGCGCAGGCCCTGCTCTACGAATTCCGCGGCGGCACCCACGAGGGCGACCAGCCGGCCCTGGTGTGCCACGATTGTCGCGCCGCCGATGAACCAGGCGGCACCGGCTGCCGCGACAAGCAGGCCTTGCTGATATAGCGGAGCGACGATCAGGCCGGCATATGCGACGACCAGACCTGCGCGGTGTGCCCACCAGTGCAAGGCCTCGCCGCGCCAGTGCATCTGGATGGCATCGAGCAACAGGCCGATGGAGATAATCACCATGCCGGCGATCACCGCGATGACCAGAATCTCGATCGGGTGCTGCAGCGGGTGCATCCACAGGGCGGGGATAATGTCGTCTCGACCGAACACGCTGCCGAAAAGGAAGCCGAACACGATCGCCATGATCCCGCCCGGCACCAGCAGGCGGGTGAGCGGATAGCGACGGCCGAGCACGAGTCCGGCCACCAGCACGACCGCGCCCTGGCCGACGTCGCCAAACATGAAGCCGAAGATCGTCGAGGCGATCACCGCCAGAATCTCGCTGGGATCGCTCTCGTTGCGGCCCGGCGTGCCTAGCATCTTCGCGAAGACTTCGAAGCTGCGCGCCCAAGGGGGATTGCGCAGCACCAGCGGCGGACTTGTGCCTTCAGGCGCCTCAGAGAGGCGCAGGATGTAACGCACATCGCAGGCGTCGAGCGCGCGGCGCAATGCAGCGCCGGTGATGTCGCTGGTCCATCCGGTCACCCAGGCCAGCCGCTCGCTGCCGCGCAGATCCTTGCCGTGCTCGCTGAGCCATTCGATCAGCGCAATGTCGCCGAGTGCCTGAGCCACCTGGTGGCGCTCGGACAGCGCCGTCAGTTGCGCTTCGGCATCGGCACGTTCTCTGGCACACGTGTCGAGATGCTGCGCGATCGCGGCAAGTGCTTCATGCGGCGCGGCCGGTACCCATGGTGGTAGCGGCACAACGCGGCCTTTCAGCGCCGGCAATTGCGCCTCGATCTCGTCGATGTCGGCCGGCCTGCCGATCAACAGCGCATAGTTGGAGTCCGGGGTTTGCCAGAACCTGAACAGTGTCAGCGACGGAATCTCGCGCAGGTGTATGCCTTCCGGCAACACGATCAGCCGCACCGCCAGTTTCGGCCCAGCGCCGCTGAGCAGTTTCAGATCGGGGAATTCCGCGCCGGCGCTTTGCAACCCCGCCTGCAGTTGCTTCAGATCCGCCAAGTCATGCGAGACCCGCTCGATGGTGGCAATAATTGGATCGGCGTCCCTGGTCCAGGCGGTGAGCCGCGCCCGGGCATTTTTCAGCGTCTCGCTCAGCGCCTCGGAGCGCCGGCTGTCGGCCGCCGCGGCCGGCGGCCAGTAATTGTGGTAGCGACGGGCCAGTTCACGGTGGCTCTTGAGCTCGTCGTCAAGACCCGGAAACAGCAACCGGCCGGTCGCCCGGCTGCGCGCCTCGAGTTCGACCGCGCCGGTACGCGACAGGCATTCCATGACGCGCGCCAGTTCCTTGTGCACGGTGACCAGTTCGAACCAGTGGGTGGCGACGGGACGCAGCGTCATGCGGCCTCCCGCGTGCGGCCGGGCTCGAACAGCCGCCGGCGTGAAAGCCCGCCGCGCAGGCGTTCGAGGTCGAGCGCAACCAGCGCGAGATGGCAGAACACCGCCACGGGCGATGCGCCGTGGCGGCGGAACATGCGGGCGAGACGCGACGTCAGGTCCTGCCGATGCGGGGCGCTGGTTTCCTGCGGCCCGGCCATTGCCAGCCGCTCGAAGTGGCGCCGCATCACGTCGGCGAATGCGGTCAACCGCTTTGTCCCGGCTGCACGCTCCGGCCACAGCGCGCGCCAATGGTTGTGCCAGCGTGCCGCCAGCGAGCGCTCTGTCGCTGCCTCCGCGACCAGGGGTGCCAGCGGCGAATTCTCCAGGTGCGCGACGCGAAGCTGCGGATCCCTCCCTGCGATGTGAGACAGGGACGGCTCGTGTTGCGTCCAGCCTGGCGTCTCGCCGCGGAGCAGGGCGTCGAGCCCGGGCAGGTCGGCGAGATGCGCCGTCCACAGCACCGCCGGTTGCCATTCCCGCGGTACCCAGCCCGCGACTTCCGCTACATAGGCACGCCAGGCCGCGCGCAGCGAGCGCTCGATCGTATGCGCAGTCATGCGACCATTGACGCGTTCAGTAAATCGGCGAAGTGATGTGCCGCGCGAACGCTCGATGTAGTGGTCGACCGAGCGCGCCGCTTCCAGCGCATGCCATTCGCTTTCCTGCAGACGTTCCCCGTGTCGCGACTGGAGTCGCGCCTGGACATAGCCCCATTGCGGCCTTGCATTCACGTGTCACCCGTGAGCCTGGCGGCGACACGGCGCGCGGCTTCGGCAAGCACGGCACGGTCATGGGATTGTTCGGGGGCTGCGGGCGAATTGGCGGCCTTCAGCGTCTCGACCTCCCGCTCGATCTTTTGCATGTAGGCGGCATGCAGCCGGGTAATGCAACTGTCTGCCCGCCGTGCGATGGCGGTCGCCTGCGCACGTGCCTCGGACTGCCGGCCGCGGGCGTCTTCCTCGGTGCGGCGCAGCGCCTCGATACCGTCGCGTTCGGTCCTGAGCACGCGATTGATGGCGGCAACGACCGGGTCGCCATCATGCTGGGAATCTTGCCGCGCCATGCCCCTGTTCCCGGAACGCCCCACGCCGGCTTCACCGCGCGCGATGCCCGGCCGGGCATCGCGGCGGTTGCCGGCAAAGCCTAGCAGATTTGGCGGAGCGGGGTGGTCCGGTGACCGTCCGCCCCTGTTTTCCTCAGTTGCTCTTGGTGAACGGGTGACCTTTCTCCTGCCACTTCGAGATGTCCATGACGACGGCGGTCACGTTCGTGAAGCCGATGTCCTTCAGATCCTTGGCCGCGAGCGTTGCACGGCCGCCGGTGCGGCACTGGACGTAGATCGGCTGGTTCATGTCGACAGTCTTCGGATAGCCGAGCATCTTCCAGATGCGGAACTCGAGCAGGCCGCGCGGGACGTTTGGAACGTTGGGGATGTGTCCGGCCTTGTATTCCTCGGGTTCGCGCACGTCGATAAGTACCGTGCCCTTCGGATCCTTTACTGTGGCGAGATAGCCGGCCATGTCGGTTGTCTTGATGGTCTTGCGGACCTGGCCGATATAGTCGCCGAAGCTGTCCGGCCAGTTTTCGGCCGCGACGGCGGGCGCAGCGACGGCAAGTGTGCCGGCGAAAATGATAGCAAAGCGAAGCATGCGGTTCATTGCATTCGGCTCCCTGGGGTTCGATGCGGATGTTCGTCTATTTATTCATAATTTGGGATATGAGCTCCGCCTCACATTGACCTGCATCAAGTCGCCCGAAATTTCGCTGCGGCAATAAATCCGCCGAATTTCGGCGGCAGTTTTTGAAACTTCGATGACAGGGGCGGCACGACGATAATGGAGAGTGCTGATGATCGAGCAACTCAGGGATTTTCCCGACAATGTCGTCGCCTTTGTCTGCAAGGGGCGGGTGACCAGGTCGGACTACGATATGGTCCTCGTCCCGGCCGTCGAAAAGGCGCTGAAAGGTCAGGACAAGCTGCGCCTGTACTATGAGACGGCAGGCGATTTCGCGGGCATCGATCCCGGCGCGATCTGGGAAGACTTCAAAACCGGCATGGAGCATCTGGCGCGCTGGGAACGCATCGCGGTCGTGACCGACGTCGACTGGATCAGACACACCATGCAGTTCTTCAGCTTCATGATGCCCGGGGAAATGAAAACCTTCCCGCGCGCACAGGCCGCGCAGGCGCGGCAATGGATCATCGCCGACTGATACGAGGCCGCGGATATCGCAAAGGCGCCCCCGCCGTGACTTCCACCGGATCGTGCCCCATTCAGCAGCACTGCCGCGACACGGGCGATCGCTTGATAAATCCGTGTTTTCTCGTCTGCCGGCCGGGCGAAGGCGTGCGGGATACATATTCATGAAATAATATTTTTCATTGACCTGCATCAAAGACGCGTCATGTCCTATCCGCGACGCTCCGCCGGATTTAGCGGAACTGACGATGAACCCGACCATCCGTCCTTTCTGGCACCCGCTTACCGCCGGCATCGCGCTCGGCCTGGTGCTGCTGCTGACCTTCCTGCTCACTGGCCATGGGCTTGGCGCGAGCGGGTTCTTCACGCGCCTGACCGCTTGGCTCGGTGGCGAGATCGCCCGTCCGGCGGCGGAAGCCAACGCGTACCTCGGACCCTTTCTGACGGCGGCAACCCACCCGCTGGCCAGCTGGATCAGCTGGGAGATCGTCGGAGTCCTCATCGGCGGCGTTATCGCCGCGGTGAGCGGTGGACGCTTTCGGCTGCGCGTGGACGGTGCGCCCAATCTCGGCGGCTCCGGCCGCATCGCGCTTGCCGTCGGCGGAGGGATTCTCACCGGATTCGGCGCCCGGCTGGCGCGCGGCTGTACCAGCGGTATGGGTTTGTCCGGCAGCGCACCGCTGGCGGTGGCCGGTTTCGTGTTTCTGATCGGCTTCTTTGTTGTCGGGATTGCGGTTGGCTACCTGGTGCGGAGGGTCTGGGCATGAGCCTGCCGCTTTACGACACCGGTATCGCCTCCGGGCTGCTCAGCGGCATCCTGTTCGGTTATGTGCTGGAGAACGCCGGCTTCGCCAGCCCGCGCAAGCTGACGGCGCAATTCCGCTTCACCGACTGGTCCGTGTTCAAGGTGATGTTCACGGCCGTCATCGTCGCCGGCATCGGCCTTTATGCGGCGATCGGGCTTGGACTCATGCCGGCCAACGGCATCTACATTCCCACCACCTTCTTCTGGGCGACACTGACGGGCGGCGGGCTGGTCGGCGCCGGCATGGCGGTCGGCGGCTATTGCCCCGGCACCTCCACGGTGGGCCTCGCCTCCGGCCGGCTTGACGGCCTCTTCTTCATGGCGGGCATGGTGCTCGGCACCGGACTGTTCGCCGCCGTGTTCGAGCCGATCGAGGGCTTCTATCTGGCGGCGCAGGGACCGCAGGGTCAGACCTTGCCGATGCTGTTCGGGCTTCCCGCCTGGGTCGTGCTGCTGCTGCTGGCGATTCTGGCGGCCGCCGGCTTCGCGGTCGGCAGCCGGATCGAACGCGCGCTCGGCGGCCCGCTGACGGCGGAGCAGGTGAACGGGCGTGACGCAAGTCGAAAGGACGAACTGGTCGAGGAGATCGAGATCGTCCGCGTGCAAACCGGTTGAGAGGGAGACGTCTTGATGCAGACCCGACGATTCAAATCCGCACTGCTGGCCGGCAGTCTGTCGACGGTGGCGGCGGCGGTGGCGGTGACGGCCGCCGCGCCCACACCGGTAGCAGCCAGCCCGATGCAGGTCGCGCAGGCGGCGCGCAATCCGTGCGGCCCCGGCAGTCCGTGCGCCCCGGGTCGCGGCCGCGGTAGCGCCGTGCAGGGTCCCTGCTCGCCGTCAGGCGGCGGCGCGGCGAGCCCGTGTTCGCCGGCGTCGGGCCGCGGCCCCTCCGCCTCGCCTTGCTCGCCGGCTGCAAGCCCGTGCTCGCCGGCGTCCAGCCCCGGCCGGCGCGGACCAGCCGGCCCATGCTCGCCGGCAAGTCCCTGCTCGCCGTCGCGCTCCTGAACGACAGCCGGGCCAGTCATCGTCATGCAAATGGCTGCACGAAAACTGTCAGTCGTTGCGGACACGCACCCCGAGCTGGTCGACCGCCTGAGCGGTCTCCCGCGCGACGAACTGCTGGCCATGTACGACGCTGCGGCGGAAGTGACCGAATGCCTGGCCGCGCTGGCCGAGCGGGGCAGGAACCCGGTAACCGACGTGCTTGGCGGCGCCGGCGTGGTCGAGGAATGGGCACATTTCCCGCCGAGCGACGTCATTGATCGCACGACGCACAGTCAGTTCTACTACCATGCCCATGCGGCGGAGGAGCGGGTCGACAACGAGCACGGCCACTTCCACACCTTCTTGCGGCCGAAGAAACTGTTTCCCGAACGGTTGCCCGTCGCATTGCCCGACGGCGCGACCCCGCAGCAGGACGCATTCTGGGTGACCCATCTGGTCGGAATTTCCACCGACGCCAGCGGGCGGCTGCTGCGGTTGTTCACCACCAATCGCTGGGTGACCGACGAGGTATGGTACGGCGCAGGTGATGCCATCCGCATGCTCGAGCGTTTCGACATGACGGTGGAGCAGCCGTCAGCGGAGCTCAATCGCTGGGTTTCGGCCGTGGTCCGCATGTACCGGCCGCAGATCGAGGATCTGCTCCGTGTGCGCGACGCCGCAATCGCGAAACACCAGGCCGAACATCCCGGTCGCGACGTGTTCGAGGACCGCACGCTGCAGGTGACCTCGGAAATGCCAATCGATTTTCTCGCCCAGGTGCGCGCTATCGAAGCCGTGCTCGCCTGCAAGGCGGCGTAGCCTCTCGCGACGGAGTTTGTGCATGGATCGACGAGCCTTCATCGCCGGCAGCTCGACCGTTGTGCTTGGCACCATGCTTGGTGCTCGCACACCGTCCTTCGCCGCGCCGGCATCGCTCTCGGTCCGGCCGACCAAGGACGGCCCGCTGATCACGCCGACCGACAAGTTCTTCGTCTATTCGCAGCAGCGAAACCCGGAGAAGGTCCCCGACGAGGTGGAAATCAACGGCCTGGTCAACACGCCGACCCGCTTTACTCTCGCCGATCTGGCCAGGCTGCCGACGGCGAAGAAGGTGATGACGCTGGAATGCTTCAGCAACACAGCCGGCGGTGCCTTGATTTTCAATACCGAGTTCGAAGGCGTGTTGCTGTCGACGCTGTTCGAGAAAGTCGGCCTCAGGCCGGAAGCAAGATCGGCGCAGGTGTATTGCACCGACGGCCATGCGGCATTCCAGCTGCCGCTCGCCGAATTGCAGCGGCCGATGACCATGCTGGTCGCCAGACAGGGCGGCGAAAGCGTGCCGCTGCGCCACGGCAATCCGTACACCCGGCTGTTCATTCCCGGAGCCGGAGGCAACCATCATCCGAAATGGGTGAACCGCATCGCCCTCGTTGCGGACGACTACCAGCCGCACGACGCGCCACCGATGGCCGGTTTTCTCATGCCGCCCCCGCCGGCGGTGGCTGCCACCATGGACGGCGTGACGCTGACCGGCTACGCGTTCTCCGCGCCGGAGAAGGTCGGCAAGGTCGAGGTCTCGACCGACAACGGCACCACGTATCGGGAGATGCCGCTGCCGTCACAGCTTGACCCGGATGTATGGATCACCTGGGATCTGACGTTCCGTCCGCCTGAACCCGGCTTCTATGTGCTGCGCATCAAGGCGACCAGCGCCAACGGCCGCAAGCAGGACATCCCCGGCGTGATCGGGGTTGAGGTCAGCTGACATGGTGGATCTGCTCGCCGAACTGCGCGGAGCGAGGCGTGCGCTGCTCACGCTGGCGATCCTGTTCTTCACCGTCATGCTGCTGGAGGTCGGTCTCGGTCACCGCCCCGCTATTGCACGTCACGGTGCCTGGCTCGCATTAATCCCGGTGGTGTGGCTGCCGCTCTCGCTGCTGGCGCTTATGGCGGTGCAGATCAAACCGTCCACCTTTACCGCGGGCCTGTCCATGACAGTAATGGCCGTTGCTGCGGCGGTCGGCATGGTCGGCTCCGGCCTGCACATGTTCGCCGCGGGAGTCAGTTTCGACAACCTCGCCGCCATCTTCTCGAGCAGTGTCTGGGGCGGTCACACGTCGCCCAACTGGCCGGTAGCGATCAGCGTTGCGGCGGTGCTCGGCTTCGTCGCCTCCTTCGGCGCCGGATCGGACAGTGACACGTGGCCGAATGACCTGATCACGCTGATCACGGGCGCGGCGTTTGCGCTCATTGCCGTCGGCATCGGCTTCGCCGTCGTGCCGGAGCTGGTGACCGTGAGCGCCACCTGCCTGGGCGTGGCCGCCCTGCTGCTGCTGGCGGCGCTGGTCGGCATGCTGGCCAATGCGGCCATCGAAAGGAAATATCCATGATCCGCAACGCGCTTCTGGCCGCGGCCGCGGTTATTGTCGTCGGCGCTTCTTTCCTCGCCACGTTTGCGGCCTGGAATCATATGGACCGGTCGCGGGCGCTGGCGCTCGGTGTGCCGTATACCGAGTTCAACTGGCAGACGGTGCATGCGCAGAGCCGCGGCTGCAATGCCTGCCATGGCGGTCATCTCGACAAGGACGTCAGCCGGCTGGTGGTGGCGCGCATGCCGGTGAAGCAGCATGGTATCTTCGTGCGCGGCTACGACGTGCCGATGCGGGTGGAGGACTGCCTGATCTGTCACGGCAAGTCGTTCGCCGGCAGCATGCATTCGCGCCATCTGCACGCCGCCGCCTTCAACAGCATGGGCGGCACCTGCGATTCCTGTCACGGCACCAAGCTCGACGGCAAGTTCGTGCTCTACACCGACGAGACCCGCTACGACATCCTCAATGGCGTGAAATACAACAAGACGCCCGAGTTCACGCAGCAGCCGGCCGCCGATGCCGCGGCTGCGACGACCGCCAGGACGGACTGAGCCATGCTCGCCCGCTTCCTCATCCTGGTCGCGATGATGCTGTTCGGGCCGCTGTACATCGAGGTCTATCTCTATCACCCGATGGTGGCGCTCGAGCACGAGCCGGTGGCGATGGTGCCGCTGGTGGCGGCGCCGCTCGCCTCGTTCGCCGGCTTCCTGCTGCTGGCGCTGGACCGGCGGGTAACGGCCGTCCTGTTTGGTGTCGTCTGCGCGGTCGAGATCATGGTCGGCCTGGCCGGCACCGCAATCCATCTCGCGCTGCACGCGCCGTCGCTTGCCAGCTTCGCCACCGACCCGACGGCGTGGCTCGGCGATCCGCCGCCGCTGGTGCCGCTATCCTTCGCCGCCGCCGGCTGCCTCGGGCTGATCACCGTGCTCCTGCCGCGACAGCGCCGGCTCGACGAGCCGCCGGTCGCCATCGCGCGCATTTTCTATGGCATGGCGGCGCTGTGCGGGCTCGTGGGCGCCGTTGCCGGCGCGTTTCCGGAAGGCGGCACCATTGGCCTGTTCGCCGTCATTGCCGCGCTCGCCTTCGGGCCGTTCGGTTATGTCGCCGAGGTGGGGGTGATGCTCTTTCCGCTGGTCCTGCCGTATCTGCCGGCACGATTGCGCCGCGCCGCCTGAGCGTTTCCGCAACGCCCGTCTGCACCGGACGCCGTGGCCATGGCGGCCATGACCGCTATCATGGCCGGTCTGGCAGAAGGTACCCCGGCATGGACCTGATCATTCGCAACGCGCGGCTCGCCGGCCGCGATGGTGACCCGCTCGACATCGGCATCGAAGGCGGCCGCATCGCCGCCATCGAACACGCTCTCGCCGCCGACGCGCCGGCCTGGGACGCGCAGGGGCTGCTTGCCTGTCCCGGCCTGATCGAGAGCCACATCCATCTCGACAAGTCGCGCATCATCGACCGCTGCGCGCCGCAGGAGCGCGCAACTTTAAGCCCCA
>CAZUDR010000027.1:0-15716 GCA_964618715.1 uncultured Undibacter sp.
CATCAGGTTGGGATAGACGAACAGGCCCACCGATGCATTCTCGCGATCCTTGCCCGCCTTCTCCTTGAACTGGGTCATGCGGTTGAGCCAGCCGATGCGGGCGACGCAGTTGAACACCCAGGCAAGTTCGGCGTGCTCGGCCACCTGGCTCTGGTTGAAGATGATGTGCCTCTTCGGATCGATGCCGCAGGCGATGAAGGCAGCGGTGACCTCGCGGGTGGCGCGCGGCAGTTCGCTCGGGTCCTGCCAGACCGTGATGGCGTGCAGATCGACCACGCAATAGATGCAGTCGTAGCGCTCCTGCAGCGCCACGAACTTGGTGATTGCGCCGAGATAGTTGCCGAGGTGCAGGTTGCCGGTCGGCTGCACGCCGGAAAACACGCGCTCCTTGAACGCCATTGCTGATCCTCTGTGACAGGGCCGCGTCCCCATGCCACGCCGGACCGGCGTTGGGCAAGGGTCTTAGCCGCCGAGCGCGGCGGCCAGTTGCCTGAGCCTGGCGACCCCGAGAATTTCGAGCGCCGCGGCGTAGACGACAAGACCGAGCGCCACCACGGCGGCGAGCAGCGCCAGCTGACCGCCGGCAGAAACGGCCAGCGCCGGCAGGAATGCGCCGGCGGCAGCGTCCGCGGCGGCGACCGCGACGCCCATGATGGCCGTGGCCAATGCAATGCGCGGCAGGCGACGCGCGGCATCGCCGTCCAGCACCAGCCAGCCGCGTTGAAGAAGCGTGATCCCGAGTACGCCGGCGCCGACCCAGCCGGAAAGCGCGATCGCCGCTGCCACGCTGATGAATCCGAAGTGCGGAAACAGCAGCAGGCCGCCGGCGATCGCGGTGGCAAGTCCGCACAAGGCGGCGACCATCGGCGTGCGGGTGTCCTCGTGGGCGAAGGAGGCTGCGCCCAGCCATTTCTCCAGTACGTGCCCGGGCAGGCCCGAGCAGATTGCGATGAGCGCCGTTGCAACAGCATCGGTGTCGCGCCCGGTAAACGCGCCATGTTCGAAAAGTCCGGCGGCGATCGGTCCGGCGAGCAGCGCGAAGCCGGTCGCGGCCGGCAGCGCAAGGCCAAGCGCGATCTCGCACGTCCGCGACAACGCCGCGGTATAGGTTTCGCCATCGTCTGCCTGATTGCCCGCAGCCATGCGCGGGATCATCACGGCGGCGATAGCTGCGGAGGCGATTCCGAGCGGCAGTTCGTAGAGGCGGTTGGCATAGTAGAGCCAGGCGACCGCCGCGGGCGAGGACGAGACGATCGCGATGGCGGCGATCAGCTTCAGTTGCGGAATGCCGGCGGCGATCAGTCCGGGACCGGCGCGTTTGAGCAGCGCGCCCGTCTGGTCCGCAACGTGCCGGTGCGCCCGTTGCAGGCGTGGTCCGGTCACAAGCCAGGTGACGCCCGTGATGACGAGTTGCAGCAGTCCGGCAAAGAGGACGGCAGCTGCGAGCCATAGCGTGATTTCGAACGGCAACAGACCGGTGACCATCGCAACCGCGACGGCCGTGACCATGACGAGATTGAATGCGACCACGCTGCCGGCAGCCGCGGCGACCCGGTTTTCGGCGTTCAGCGCCGCCGTCAGGACTGCAACCAGGCCCGAAATGAGGATATAGGGTGCGACAATCAGCAGGAGCAGCACGGCCAGGCTTTTGCGTCCGTCGTCAAAGCCGGGCGTAATGACGGCAACTACGAATGGGGCCAGCACGATGGCCAGCAACGTCACCATACCGGTGATGCAAAGCATCACGACAAAGCTGCGCCGGGTAAACCGGTTGGCGTTGGCCTCGCCGTCCTCGCCGGCACGCAGCCTCAGCCAGATCGGCACAAAGGCGCCGTTCAGCGCGCTTTCCGCCAGCAAACGGCGGAACAGGTTGACCAGCTGCATGACCGCGAAGAGGGCTTCCGAGAACGCGCTGGCGCCGAGCAGTGCGGCAATGCCGGCATCGCGTGCATAGGCGAGCAGCCGCGAGAACAGCGTCCCGCCTCCCACCGTCGCAATATTTCGCGCCAGCCGCATCCGGAAATCCTTAGCGAACCTGCGCCCCCGATGCACGCGGGCAACCGCCCGTCATTTCGCCGGCGTGGGTTGCCGTGGGGCGTACGGCCACTATAGTGCGCCGCGCTCAATAAAGAGGTGAATAGATGTCCGCTCCCCGCTACGACGTGCTCGGTATCGGTAACGCCATCGTCGATGTCATTGCCCGCGCCGAAGATGATTTCCTGGTTGCGCATGGCATGCACAAGGGCGCCATGGCGCTGATCGACGAGGCGCGTGCCGCGGCGATCTATGACGCCATGGGACCGGCCACGGAAAGCTCGGGCGGCTCGGCGGCCAACACCATCGTCGGCGTTGCTTCTTTCGGCGCGCGCGCCGCTTTCATTGGCAAGGTCAAGGATGACGAACTTGGCCGTACCTTCGCCCACGACATCCGGGCCGCCAACGTCGCCTTCGATGTGAAGCCTGGAAGCGACGGGCCCTCAACGGCGCGCTGTTATATCATGGTGACGCCAGATGGCGAGCGCACCATGAACACGTATCTCGGCGCGGCGCAGGGGCTGGCACCGGTTGATATCGACGAAAATGCGGTGGCGCAGGCGGCCATCGTTTATCTGGAAGGCTATCTGTGGGATCCGCCGCAGGCGAAGGAGGCGTTCGTCAAGGCGGCGGATATTGCGCACAAGGCCGACCGCCGCGTGGCACTGACTTTGTCAGATTCGTTTTGCGTCGACCGCTTCCGTGCCGAGTTTCTCGATCTCATCAGGAAGCGGACCGTCGACATTGTCTTCGCCAATGAGCACGAGCTGCACAGCCTTTACGAGACCGCCGACTTTGACACCGCGGTGAAGGCGCTGCAGCAGGACGCCACGCTCGCCGTCGTGACCCGCAGCGCAAAGGGCTGCATGGTCGTGTCGCGTGAAGGTCTGGAAGCGGTGAACGCCGTGCCGGTCGGGCAGGTGACCGACGTCACCGGAGCCGGCGATCTGTTCGCTGCCGGTTTTCTGGTCGGACACTCGCGTGGCATGGACCACCGCTCGGCCGCCCGCCTCGGCGCGCTGGCCGCGGCGGAGGTCATCCAGCACGTCGGCGCCCGCCCGGCGGTTTCGCTGAAAGCGCTGGCGGCGGAAAACGGCATGGATGTGTGACCCGCGCCGGCCCCGGGCCGGGCCGCGGTAACCGATTGGTAACCAGCCATGGTTACCAACTCGTGAACGCACGCTTCACGAGGACCGGTCCATGGCCGACGGCAAGGACGGCGAGAGGAACGAAGACGACGCGGCGCCGGCCGGACGAACGGACGGACCTGTGCTGCGGTCCGGCAACGATACGCTTCCCGCCGTCGACTCGCCGCCGCTGTCGCCAGCCGATCCGGAGCCCGAACTCGCGCTCGAGCGCAAGCTGGATCCGAAGCCCGAACCTGAAATCGCGGCGGCCGCCGCACCGCTCAAGGCCGGGCGCATCGCCGATCCGGTTTCCAAGGATAACGAAACGACCCGATTGCAGGCGAGAGTGGCGGATGCCCTGTCACGCCTGAAGACGCTGTCGCTTCCGTCTTGGCAGCTGCTTCACCTGCCGCGCGTCCGATTGACACCGCGCCATCGGCGGAGAGCCGTACTGGCCGCAACGGTGGCGTTTGCCGCCGCATTCGGTGCGATTGTCGGTTCGCTGGTTGACGTCAATCCGGTTCCGCCCGCGCCTGACAAGGCTGCGCAAGACGCAATCGCGCAGCTCAGCCGCGAGGTCGCCGCCCTGAAGGCCGGGCTCGCAGCCAGGGAGCTTGCCGAAGAAAAAGAGGTTGCCGAAGAAAAAGTTGCGGAAGCCCCCGCCGCCAGCCCGCCGCCGCCAGACGATATCACCGGCTCGATCCCGCCGGCAGTTTCGGCCCCGATCCCGCCGCCGCGCCCCGCCGGGCGCATTGCAGCTTCGGCGAACCGTCCCGCCGTTGTCAGCGGCTGGACATTGCGGCTTGCCCGCAACGGTCTGTTTCTCGTCGAAGGCCGCGGTGAAATCTATCAGGTTGTGCCGGGTGCGCCCCTGCCGGGCCTTGGCCCGGTGCAGGACATCAGACGGCAGGACGGACGCTGGACGGTGATCACCCCCAGAGGACTGATTGTGTCCCGGCGCGACCGCCGTCATTTCGAATAGCGGTAATTATTCCCGCCTCTGCCTGCGGCGCTTTGCATCGCTCCCATAACCGCCCGGCCGCTGGCAGACGTCGCTGAACCATGCCAGATTTGCAGCGCCGGAACGGTGCGTGAACAGCATGGTGATGGCGGAATGGGCAGTCGTCTGAAAGTTCTTCTTGCGTCGGTCGCCGCGGCGACCGCATTCACCGCACAGGCTTTTGCGCAGGGCGCGGCACCGCCGGCCGCGCCTGACGCCAAGCCGCAGATGGTACGGCCCTGTCCGGGGCTCGTTGCCGGCGGGCAGAACCCCCTGCTGCGCCCCGTGTCGCTGCGCCTCGCCGCGCTGCAGGCGGACCAGGTGCGGCTCACCTACGTCGGACATTCGACATTCCTGATCGAGAGCCCCGAGCTGGTCCGCATTGCCACCGACTACAACGGCTACGTCACGCCGCCGGTGTTGCCCGACATCGTGACCATGAACCACGCTCACGAGACGCACTACACCGACAGTCCCGACCCGGGCATCAAGCACGTGTTGCGTGGTTGGGCCGGCGACGAGAGGCCGGCGCGGATCGACATCCAGTACAGGGATGTGCGCGTGCGCAATGTGCCAACCAATATCCGCTCGTTCGCCGGCGGAACCGAGCGACACGGCAACTCGATATTCATTTTCGAAGCCGCCAACCTGTGTATCGCCCATCTCGGCCATCTGCATCACACGTTGACACAGCAGCAGCTCGACGAAATCGGCCGCGTCGACGTGGTGATGGTGCCGGTGGACGGCACTTACACCCTGGATACGACGGGCATGATCGAGGTGATGCAGGCTCTCAAGGCGCCCCTCATCATCCCCATGCACTATTTCAGCAGCTTCACGCTCAACCGGTTCCTTCAGGAGGTGCGTGCCGGCTGGGACGTGGAAGTCGCCGACATACCCTCGCTGCTGCTCTCGAAGGCGACGCTGCCGGTCAAACCGAAGGTACTGGTGCTGCCCGGCCGCTGATCACCCGGGTCAGGCTTCGGAAAATCCGCTCCCGAAATCGACTGCGCGTCCCTTGTGCAGGCACGCTTTCTGCCGGCGCCTGTCAGAAGACCCGTCGTCCCGCGGGAACCTTGGCTCGGGTAACGCGTTCTCGGATGCGCCCGTCCCTGATATCCCGAGGTTGGTGAAATGCAGAACTGGAGCAGCTGGAAGCGGTTTCCTGACGCCCGGAACCCGGATTCTATCGAGGCGCCGGTCGGACCCGGCGTCTACGAGGTGCGTCACAGCCTGACCGGCCGCGTCGTCGCGTTCGGCTCCACCGCCCGCGTTGCGGAAGCGCTGACCGACCTGGAACATACTGGCGGCGTCGGCCTGTTCTCCCGTCTGTTCAGGCGCGAGCCACTCGCCGCGCGCGCCGCCGATCTCGAATACCGCACCTGCGCGACCCAGAGCCGGGCCGAGGCCAGGACAACGGCGCATCGGCTGATGGGGCTGCGCCAGAGCGCCTGGCGCCGGCGCGTGGATCTCGGCGTGGCGGGCTGAGATCGCCCGCGGACCTGATGCGGCGAAAGCGGCCGGCACCCGCCGGCCGTTGGCGTTACAGCAGCACCAGCGAGAGTTGGGGAAACGCGATGAGCACCACCAGCACCATCAGCATGACGAAGGCGAACGGAAACGCGCCATAGAATATGTCGTAAAGGCCGATGTCGTCGCGGTTGACCGCGGCCTTGATGACGAAGCAGGACAGCCCGAACGGCGGTGTCAGCAGCCCGATCTCGGCGCCCACCACGGTGATGAGGCCGAACCAGACCAGGCTCAGTCCCATGTTCTCGATCGCAGTCAGGAACAGCGGCACGCAGACCAGGATGATCGAGCCGGTATCGATGATGGTGCCGAGGAACAGGAGCAGGATGACGTAGAGCACCATCATCCCGGTAAAGCCGATTTCGACCTGGTCGATCCACTGGCTGAGCAGGAACGGCAGGCTCGCGATGCCGAGCATCTTGGAATACATCGACGCCGCGATAATCAGGAACAGCAGGTTGGCCGTGATGTGACCGGTATCGACCAGGATCTCCTTGAAGGCCTGCCAGTCCATCCGTCGCGCGATCAACGACAGCACGAAAGCGGTGAAGGCGCCGGTCGCGCCGGCTTCCGACGGCGTAAAAAAGCCCGTGTAGATACCGCCGAGCACGATCAGGACAAGCAGGATCAGCGGAATCATCTTCCAGATCATCATGCCGATCGGCAGCAGGTCGTGGTCCTCGACCTGCTTGGTGAAGGCGCCCTTGCCGATAAAACCGGGCGCGAAGGCGGTCATCATCATGATTGCGCCGATAAAGGCGGCCGCCAGCAGGATGCCAGGTATGATGCCGGCGATGAACATCTGGGCGACCGACTGTTCGGCGACGAATGCGTAGATGATCATCATCACGCTGGGCGGAATGATCATGCCGAGCACCGAACTGCCGGCGACCACGCCGACCGCGAAGTGCCGCGTGTAGTCGTAGCGGATCATTTCCGGCACCGAGACCCGCGTGAACACCGAAGCCGCGGCGATCGAGGAGCCGGTGACGGCGGCGAAGGCGGCGTTGGCTGCGACCGTGCCGATGCCGAGTCCGCCGCGCAGGCGCCTGAATATCTGGTTCGCCACCTCGTAGATGTCGGAGCCAAACCCGCTTTTTCCGACGATCATCCCCATCATGACGAAGGTCGGAATGCTGGCGTAGTCGACGTGCTTGATCGCGTCAGTTACGGCCAGGGTCATCATGCGTACGCCGATGACCGGGTCGCTTTTGATGAACCACACGCCCAGAAACGAAACCAGGCTCAGGGCGATCGCGACGTAGCACCCGCAATAGATCAGGACCACGATCGCGATCAGCGAAACCAGGCCGACGATAAACGGTTCCATGTGCGGTCAGACCCGGCGCCGGCGGTTGACGAGTAACCAGTGATCGACAACGCGGACGAGGAAGCAGAGGAAGCAGGCAACGCTGCCGAGCACGATGATCGCCTTGATGGGCCAGTCGGGAAGCGTGAACACGCCGTGCTCGCCGATGTAGTAGCCGCGCACGAACGACTCCACGAGCAGTGGCCATGTGCCGATGATGATGCATGCCATCACCACCATGCCGAGAACGTCGAATGAGATGACCACCAGCCGCGCCACCGGCCCGTTGCTGGCCTGGAGCCTGGAGAGGAAGGCGTCAGAGCGTGTGAGCTTGCCGAGCCGGACTGTGTCGGCGAGCTGGCAGAACACGATGACGGCCATCGTGACAGAAACGATCTCGGTGACACCGTCGAGTGGATGATTGAAGAAGCTGCGCCCGAAGGAATCGGTGCAAATCAGAATGACAAGCAGCAATACCCAAAGCGAGCCGATGGCGTTGAGGGTAACGACCGAAATATTCAGCAATCGGACGATCGCCGGCGGGCGAGCGACGTTATCGGCGGACACAGGAGGCACTCCGGCTGGTCGGGTAAAAAGCGGCCGCGGCATGGAAGCCGCGGCCGCCGGAATAGCGGATTATTCCTTGTCCCAGTTGCGAACCGGCTTCTCGCCGGCGTCGCGGAGCGCCTGCATGTAGGCGGCGAGGATTTCCTTGGCCGGATAGCCGCTCTTCTTCTCGACGTCGGCCGCCAGATCCTGCGCGATGTTGGGCATCAGGAAGGCCCACTCCTTCTTCTCAGCCTCGGAGAGCGAGACGATCTTGCCGCCCTTTTCCTTGAACGTCTTGATCGAGATGTCGGCTTTTTTCAGAACCTCTTCCGCCATCTTGTCGCGATAATCGACCGCGACTTCCTTGAGCACCTTCTTCACCGGGTCGGGAAGGCCGTTCCAGACCTCCTTGTTGATGGTGACCGACTTGTTCACGCCCGTGCCGAAATCGGTTTCCAGATAGTACGGCGCGACCTCGACCAGCTTGAAGGTGATCGTGGCTTCCGGCCAGATGATGGTGCCGTCAGCGACGCCCGCCTTGATGTCGTTGTACTGCTGGGTCAGGTTCGAGAGCACGTTCACTGCGCCGACCGGTTTGACGTACAGCGCATTGGCACCCGCGGCGAGAATCTTCTTGCCGTTAAGTTCCTTGTAGTTCTTCACCGGCTCCTTGGTGAAAATGCCGTAATTGTCGATCGATGAATAGTTGGTCAGCGCGACCTGGTTCTGGTCGTCGAACTGCTTCTGGAAGGCGGGGAATTTCGCCATCAGATCGTCCATGACCTTGGCAACGACCTTCGGATTACGGGTGCTGAACGGCGTGTAGTAGGGCAGGTTGTTCAGCGGCAACTTGCTGGAATGGAAAACGGTGGTGACGATGCCGATGTCACCCAGCTTGTTCTTGATGCCGTCGAGCACGCCGCGCGGCTTGACGATCTGGCCGCCCCAGGCCTGGTGCCAGTCGATCTTGTACTTGTTTTCCTTGGCGAGCCGCTTGTCGACTTCGGGAATGAAGTATTCGATGAAAATCTTGGTCCACAGCGCGCGCGGCGGATAGCCGTCGATCGCCGTGAGCTTGATGACTTCCTGCGCAGTTGCGCCGACGGGGAATGCAACCAGCGCCAGCGCCAGGCAAATACCCCGCATAGTTCCACTACGAATCGTCATTGAGTGTCCTCCCTGGATTCAGCGTTCGTTATTGGGAAGTGCGCTTCTTGTTATTGCGACTTCACGTGCCGGCTTCAGTCCGTCCCTCCCATCGCGACGGGACCAAGCAGACTCGGTCCATTTTTTGCTCCCTGACCTGTATAGTCAACATATTCAACATTACGATCATGCGTTTGCTGCCTTTCGCATTACCAAATACCGCCATGCGGTGCAGCTTCCGGCAATTCGGCAAGAGTCGTATAACGGCGCATCGGGACCGTCCGCCAGACAACTCAGGGATCGCACGGCATGTTGAGTGCAGAACAAAACGATCAGATCACGCGCACCGGCTCCGGTACCGCCGCTGGCAGCTTGCTGCGACGCTACTGGCAACCCGCCGCGCTGGTTGACGAGCTCTCGGGCAACCGTCCCGTGAAGCCTGTCAGGCTGCTGGGCGAGAACCTGGTCATCTTCAGGGACGGCGAGGGGCGCTACGGTCTGATCGGTCGCAACTGTCCGCATCGCGGGACCGACCTCGCCTACGGACGTCTGGAAGACGGCGGGCTGCGCTGCGCATTCCACGGCTGGATGTTCGATGTCGACGGCAAGTGCGTGGAAACGCCGGCCGAACCCGACGACAGCAATCTGTGCGCAAACATCAGGCAGAAGGCTTATCCGGTCGTCGAGAAGAGCGGAATCCTGTTCGCCTATATGGGCCCCGGCGAACCGCCGGCGCTGCCCGCGTTCGACTGTTTCGTCGCGCCCGACAGCCATACGTTCGCCTTCAAGGGCATGATCGACTGCAACTGGCTGCAGTCGCTCGAGGTCGGCATCGACCCGGTGCACACCTCGTTCCTGCACCGCTTCTTCCACGACGAGGATCCAAGCCAGGGCTACGGCAAGCTGTTCCGCGACAGGTCGATCGATTCCGACATGCCGATGTCGCGCATCATGCGCGAGTTCACGCGTCCGCGCATCGAGGTCGAACACACCGATTTCGGTTTCCGCCTGGTAACGCTGCGCCAGATCAGCGACACGAACGCGCATGTGCGCGTGACAAACCTGATGTTTCCCAACGCGTTCGTCATTCCGATGAGTCGTGAAATGACGATCACCCAGTGGCACGTGCCGATCGACGACGAGAAGCACTACTGGTACGCGATCTTCACTTCGTTCGGTGATCCGGTGAACAAGGACGAGATGCGCCGCCAGCGGCTCGAGCTCTACCAGTTGCCGGATTACATTCCGAACAAGAACAAGAGCAACGACTACGGCTTCGATCCGCACGAGCAGGAGCACGAGACCTACACGGGGATGGGCGCCGACATCAACGTGCACGACCAGTGGGCGTGCGAGTCGATGGGTGCGATCCAGGACCGGACCGAAGAGCATCTCGGTACGTCGGACAAGGCCATCATCGCCTACCGCCGGCTGCTGCGGCAGGCGATCGAGCAGATGGGCAAGGGCGAGACGCCGCTCATGGTGCTCGACCCGGCGAAGGCCGCGTCCATCACCGGTCCGGCGGCCATCGACGGCATCGGACCCGCCGAGGACTGGCAGGGCTACTGGCAGAAGACCGATGCCAGCAAGCGCCGGACCGCGAGCTGGGCGAATGGGCGGTAAGTTGCGTTCGCGCTCTCACCGCCTCATCCTGAGGAGGGGCGCGTCCGCGCCCCGTCTCGAAGGATGGGGCGGCCCCATGGTTCGAGACGCACCGCTTCGCGGCGCTCCTCACCATGAGGCCGATCACAGGTACGGGTCTCAGTTTCCGGTTTAATGCCCCCGCGCAAAGCAAAATCAGCTTCGACTTTCGTCGGCCGCCATAGTTTGTGGACCGCCGCGCAGGAGCGCGCGGCGCGCGACGTCGAGCGCGCGATCAGGCGGCACAGGCTCGAGGTCGTGCGCTTCTCGTTTGCCGACCAGCATGGCGTGCTGCGCGGCAAGACATTGCTCGCTTCGGAAGCAGCAAACGCAATGCGCGACGGCGTCACCATGACGACGACGCTGCTGGCCAAGGACACCTCGCACAAGACCGTCTGGCCGGTCTTCACGCCGGGCGGCGGGTTCGCCATGCCGGAGATGCAGGGCGGCGGCGATTTTGTCATGGTCGCGGATCCGGCGACGTTCAGGATCCTGCCGTGGGCCGACGGGACCGGATGGCTGCTCTGCGACATCGTCTTCACCAACGGCAAGCCGGTGCCGTTCTCCACCCGCGCGGTCTGTCGCGACGCGCTCGAGAGACTGGCCAAGTCCGGATTCGACTATTGCGCCGGGCTCGAGGTGGAATTCCATCTGTTCAGGATCGACGATCCGCGGCTTGCCCCGGCCGACGCCACCTGGCCGCCGCAGGCGCCGCAGGTGAGCCTGCTCAACCAAGGCTACCAGTATCTCACCGAGTCGCGTTACGACATGCTCGACCCGGCGGTGGAACTGCTGCGCCGCCAGCTCACACAGCTCGGTCTGCCGCTGCGATCGGTCGAGGTCGAACTCGGCCCCAGTCAGATCGAGTTCACGTTCCGCGCGCAGACCGGGCTGGCTGCGGCCGATACCATGGTCCTGTTCCGGTCGGCGGTGAAGCAGATCGCGCGCCGGCACGGCCTGCTGGCCAGCTTCATGTGCCGGCCGGCTCTGCCCAATGTGATGTCGAGCGGATGGCATCTGCATCAGTCGCTCATCGACCGGAAGAGCAGACGCAATGCCTTCGTCGGTCGTGGCCCGGACGTCCTCTCCGCCACCGGCCGTCATTTCCTCGCCGGCCTGCTGGCGCATGCGCGCGCGGGCGCCGTCTTCACCACGCCGACGATCAACGGCTACAAGCGATACCGGCCGTATTCGCTGGCGCCCGACCGGGCGATCTGGGCACGCGACAATCGCGGGGTGATGATGCGCGTCATCGGTCAGCCGGGCGATCCGGCAACGCATCTGGAAAACCGTGTCGGCGAGCCGGCGGCCAATCCCTATCTTTACATGGCCTCGCAGATCCACGCCGGGCTCGACGGGCTGGCCGGCAAGCGCGACCCGGGCCCCTCCGCCGACACGCCCTACGAGGCGGATGCCGCATTGCTGCCGGCAAATCTTGGCGAGGCGCTCGAGGCGCTGCGCGCCGACGAATGCTTTCGCGCCGGTTTCGGCAGCGCCTTCATCGACTACTATGCGCACATCAAGGATGCCGAACTCGCCCGTTTCCGCAAGGAGCAGGGCGATGCGTCCGATGTCACGCCCTGGGAACAGAACGAATACCTGGACCTCTTCTGATGCCTTACGCCATCACGTCCGACAGTGTGAAGCTCTACTACGAGGAAACGGGGCAGGGCACGCCGATCCTGTTCGTGCACGAGTTCTCCTCCGATCACCGCGGCTGGGAACCGCAGATGCGCGAGTTCGGCAAGCGCTACCGCTGCATCGCCTATTCCGCGCGCGGCTATCCGCCATCCGACGTGCCGGACGACGAGAGCACCTACAGCTATCTTCACGTGATGCGCGACGCGATTGCCGTGCTCGATCATCTGAAGATCGAGCGCGCACATTTCATCGGCCTGTCGATGGGCGGCTACACGAGCCTGCAGGCGGCGCTCAATCATCCCGGCCGCGTGCGCTCGCTGGTGCTGGCCGGCACCGGCGCAGGGTCGGAACGCTGGTACACGGCCGATTTTCACAAGCATTCGCAGGCGCTGGGCGACACCTTCGAACGCGAGGGTCCGGCCCGGGTTGCGGAAACCTACGGCATGGGGCCGAGCCGCATCCCGTTCCTGCTCAAGGATCCGCGCGGCTTTGCCGGATTCACGGCAAGGCTGGCCGCGCACGATGCCAGGGGATCGGCCTTCACCTCGCGCGGCTTCCAGGGCGCGCGCCCCTCGCTCTACGATTTCGAGGATGTGATCCGGCGGCTCACCGTGCCGGCGCTGATCGTGGTCGGCGACGAGGATGATCGGTGCATCGAGCCGGCGCTGTTCCTCAAGGACGCGATTGCCGCCTCCGGCCTGGTGATGCTGCCGAAGACCGGCCACGTGGTGCACCTGGAGGAGCCGGATCTGTTCAACCAGCTGGTCGCCGACTTCCTCGCCCGCGTCGAGGGCGGCAGCTGGGCTCCGCGCGATCCGCGCACCCGCGGTATTCGCCCGTTCGCGCCGGCCAGGTAGCACGCCGCACCGGCGGAATGACTGGAACCGGGGGCAGGGCCGGTTCACTATCGGTGCCGATAGCCTGCAGAGGATCACCTCATGCTGAGATGGGCGCTCGTCTTTCTGATCATCGCCATCATCGCCGGCCTGTTCGGCTTCTCGGATGTTGAGGCTGCCTCCGCGACCATCGCGCAATGGCTGTTCGGCATTTTCCTGGTGCTGTTCGTCGGCGCGCTTGTCATCGGCCTGATCATCGGCAGCAAGCTGACGTCGTGATCCGCGCGCTGCGCGGATGATCAAATCCCGGCTTGCAGGAAGACCACCTGTCCGGTCCGGCCGGCCAGGTTTTCGGCCGCTCGCGGTTACGCTGAAACTGTCAGGAACGAAAAAAGAACAATCGGTAAAATTTTAATTAATTGAAGATTTTGTAAAAATTTAACAAGTATGACATGGTTAACGCGCTCGAATTGGTACTGATCCCCAGCGAGGGAGATTGTGTCATGCGTCGCGTTGCGTATCCGATGCTGTGCCTGTGTGCGCTGATCGCACTGGGCTTACTCACCTCCAACGTCAAGGCCGGCGATTACTACTACGTCCAGGACGTCGGCGACTCCTACGGCTACGACAGGCCATACTATCGCGGGTCGTATGATGGTTACGGCAAGCGATACTATGGCGGCCGCTCCTACGACGACGACACGTCGTATTACCGTGGCCGTTCATACGACTATGGCAGGCGGTACTACCGGAGCGGCTCGTACGGCTACGACAGGCCGTACTATCGCGGCCGCTCGTACGACTATGGCAAGCCGTACTACCGCAGCCGCTCGTACGACTACGGCAGGCCATACTATCGCGGCACCTCCTACGGCTACGGCAAGCGGTACTATCGCAGCCGCTCCTATGACTACGACTACGGCAGGCCATACTATCGCAGCAGCTACTATGACTACGGCAGGCCGTACTATCGCAGCAGCTACTACGATTACGACCGGCCGTACTATCGCAGCCGCTCTTATGGCTACGGTCGCCCCTATTATCGCAGCCGGTATTACGGCTACGGCCGGCCGTATCGCTACGGCTACAGCCGCGGGTACTCCTATGGCGGCTACGGCTACGGGTCGCGCTACGGCTACAGCGGCTATTCCCCGTACAGGAGCTACAGCATCGGTTACTCGCCGTACCGCAGTTCGTATGGAGGCTATTCGGTCGGCGGCTATTCCCGGTACGGCGGCGGCTACGCATCGAGCTGCTATCCCATCCTGGACGGGCGTGGCGGCTGGGTCTGGTCCGGAGGCTGGCGCTGTCCGTGAGTGCACCGCTTCGGCGGTTTGAAGCAAACGCCACCGCCCGTGCCGTTGCGCACGGGCCGTGGCGCCGACCACGATCAACAACCTCGGAGGATTCAGCTATGCACCGCGTTGCGTATCTGGTGCTGGGCACGTGCCTGTTGATGGCACTCGGTACTTTCCTGAGTTCCGCCAGGGCCGGCGAGTATGGCGGCCGATACGTCTGGTACGGCGTTGACCCCGGCGTGCGCTACGTCCCTGCCGGCCGCTACGCGAGACCTTATGTCTACGAGCAGAGGCCGCGCGTCTATGCTCCGCGGCCGCAGCGTCACTGCGTCGTGCAGCAGTCGGCGTTCAACTACGCGTATTATCCGACCGGCCCACACTGCTGAGCGGCGGCGGATTGCGGCAGCGGGTTCGATTGCAGCGCAGGAGCGGTACGCTTCCGGCGCGATCCGCCTAGACGTCCACGCTGGCGGATAGCGCGTTGTTCTGGATGAACAGCCGGCGCGGTTCGACTGCGTCGCCCATCAGCTCGTCGAACAGCACATTGGCCTCGTCCAGCTCCTTCACCCGCACCTGCAGCAGCGAGCGTGCGTTGAGGTCGAGCGTGGTCTCCCAAAGCTGGTCCGGGTTCATCTCGCCCAGGCCCTTGTAGCGCTGCATCGCGATGCCCTTGCGGCCCGCGGCAGTGACCTCCTCGAACAGGCCGACCGGCCCGTAGATCGAGATTTCCTCGTCCTTGCGGCGCAGCACCGCGGGTGGCGTCGGGCGCGGGAATACGGCCTGCAGCGAGGGCGCAAATTCGTCGAGCTTGCGTGCGTCGGCCGACGCCAGCAGCGCCGGGTCGATGACGGCCACTTCCTTCACACCGCGCACCGTGCGCGAGAAGGTGAAACCGGTCTCCTCGCTGAATTCGCCTTCCCAGCCGCGCTCGGTTTCTTCGGCCAGCGCGTCGAGCCGCGCCACGATATAGGGTACCGCCGCGACGGCCTTCTGCGGGTCGCCGAAAATGTCGGAATTGAGCACCCCGAGGATCGCCGCCTGCTCGATCACCTGCCGGTTATAGCGGCTGTGCAGTCCCTGCAGGATGTTGCGGATCGAGCGGGCGTCATCCACCAGCTTGTGCAGGTCGGCGCCGGCGCGCTCCTCGCCGTTGGTCAGGCGCAGCACCGCGTCCTCGAGGCCCGTCGAGATCAGATAGTCCTCGAGCGCGCGCTCGTCCTTCAGATACTGCTCCGACTTGCCGCGCGAGACCTTGTAGAGCGGAGGCTGTGCGATGAACAGGTAGCCGCGCTCGATCAGCTCCGGCATCTGCCGGTAGAAGAAGGTGAGCAGCAGCGTGCGGATATGGGCGCCGTCGACGTCGGCGTCGGTCATGATGATGACCTTGTGGTAGCGCAGCTTGGAGATGTCGAAATCGTCGCGGCCGATGCCGGTGCCGAGCGCGGTGATCAGGGTGCCGATCTCCTGGCTCGACAGCATGCGGTCGAAGCGGGCCCGCTCGACGTTCAGGATCTTGCCGCGCAGGGGCAGGATGGCCTGGGTCTGGCGGTCGCGTCCGGTCTGGGCCGAGCCGCCGGCGCTGTCACCCTCGACCAGGAACAGTTC
>CAZUDR010000028.1:0-5778 GCA_964618715.1 uncultured Undibacter sp.
GGCGCGGGCGTCGGGGACCACGGCAGGCAGAGGCACGCCCAGGGCGACGTGGTCCGAGAACCCCTCGCGCTCTGCCACAGAGGCCTGGGCGATCTCCCTGCAGCGCTTGGCGAAGCCGAGCCAGCGCATGCAGTGGGTGAGCCGCGCCGGGCCGAGCCGGATCTGCGTTACCCGCAGGCCGTCCCCTTCGTTAAGCAGAATGTTTTCGGCGGGGATTTCCAGCCCGTCGAATTCGAGCTCGCAATGACCGCCGTGTTCCTCCGGCCCCATGATCGGGATGCGGCGCACGATGCGCCAGCCCGGATCATCCTTGTGATAGAGAAACGCGGTTAGCCCGCGCCGCTTGTCGTCGGAGGTGCGCGCGATGAGGATGAAATGCGCCGCTCCGTCGGCACCGGTGATGAACCACTTGCGGCCGCGCACAATATAGCGGTCTCCCTTCTTCTCGGCGCGGGTAAGCATCATCGACGGGTCGGAGCCGGAGCCGGGATGCGGCTCGGTCATGATGAACGACGAGCGCACCTTGCCCTCGACGATGGGGCGCAGGAAACGCTTCTTCTGCGCCGGCGTGCCGGCGCGCGCGAGCAGGTTCATGTTGCCGTCGTCGGGCGCCATGCAGTTGATGGCGAGCGGGCCGAAGATCGAACGCGCGGCCTCCTCGTAAACAGCTGCCCAGGCAACGATCGGCAGTTCCATGCCGCCGAATTCCTTCGGCGACTGCGGCGCCCACAGGCCGGCTTTCCTCGCCTTTTCGCGCACGGGCTCGAGCCGGTCGTGCGGGATGTTCTCGTAGTCGGTGAAACTGGCAGGATCCGCCTCCAGCGGCAGCACGTGCTCCTCGACGAAGGCGCGCACGCGCAGGCGGAGATCCTCGATTTCGGGCGGCAGCGTGAAATCCATGATTGAACCCCCTTACCCCCTGATCTGCACCAGCTGGCCACCGTCCACCACGATGGTCGCGCCGGTGATGTAGCTACCGGCATCCGACGCCAGCAGCAGCAATGCACCGTCGAGGTCGCCCGCATTGCCGAAACGGCCCATGGGGATGTCGCGCTTGATCGCGGCACCGGCCTCGCTTTCCAGATATTTGTCGTTGATCTCGGTCACGAACCAGCCCGGTGCGATGGCGTTGACGCGCACGCCCCTGAAGGCGAGCTCGAGCGCCAGCGATTTCGTGATCTGCACCACGGCCGCCTTGGCGGTGGCGTAGGCCGCGACCCCCTTGGCGACACTGAAACCGAGCACCGACGCGGTGTTGACGATCGCGCCCTGTTTCTTGCCCGCCAGCATGCGGCGTGCGGCCTCCTGCGCCCAGTAGAACACGGCGTCGACATCGACGGAGAGCACACGGCGCCATTCCTCGGGTGACACATCAGTCGCGCGGGCCGCGTGCTGCACCACGCCGGCATTGTTGACCAGAACGGTGACGGTGCCGAAGGCTTTCTCGGTTTCGTCGAACGCACGGGTCATGGCGGCGCGGTCGGTGACATCGGCTTCGATGGCGAGCGCCCTGCCCCCCTTCCCTTCGATTTCCTTTTTCAGGGCCTCCAGCCGGTCGGCGCGCCGCGCCACCAGCGCAACTGCGGCGCCGTTGTCGGCCAGCGCGCGGGCGAACTGGACACCCAGGCCGCTGGAAGCGCCGGTCACCAGCGCCACCCGGCCGGTCAGGCTGAACATGTCGGCAGCTTTCATGTCATTCCTTTCTTAGCCCCTGCAGCGTGTTCCGTCATGCGGCCAGGAGGCGTTTCACGTCGGGCCAGCTCTGCGCGCCGAAAGTGGCCATGTCGTTGGCGAGCGACTCGGGAAACCAGTGCAGAAAGGCAGGATGGAAACTCGGCCGCGCTTTCAGTCTGGCGAACCAGTCGGCGAGCCGCGGGCGTCTGCTCCACAGCTCGGCCATGCCGAGCATGTCGAGCCGGTTGACGTAGGGTGCCATGCCGATGTCGGCGAGCGAGAATGAGTCGCCGGTGAGCCAGGGGCGGCCGGACAGCGCGTCCTCCATCTTCTGCATGTAGCTGTCGTAGAGCTTGAACGGCACTGCGATCCCCGGGGCTTCGAAACCGAGCATGACGATCTCGCGCTTGCGCGCCTTCCAGCCTGGCTTCACCGACTGCGCGGGCGTCGCCTCGAGAAAACGTTCCAGTTCGTCAGGCGGCAGGCGGGCGAGCGTATGCCGGTGCGTGCAGGAGAAGGTGAGCTCGGCGCAGGCCGGGTGCACCTGATCATCAACCGCCCTGGTCCACATGCGCATCTGCCAGCGCGCGTAGGGATCGGCCGGCCTGAGCGGAGGATCGGGAAATACCTCGTCCAGATATTCGCAGATCAGCGTGGATTCGGTGAGCACCTTGCCGTCATGAATGAGCGTCGGCACCACCGATTTCGGATTGAGCTTCACGTAATCCGGATCGAACTGCTCCCCCTTGAGGATGTCGATGTAGTGGCCTGTCCACTGCAGACCCTTTTCCGCCAGAGCAAGACGCACCTTGGCAGCACAGACCGATGAACCATGGTGGTACAGTTCAAGCATCGAACTCTCCCTAGCTGCCCCCATAAAGCGCATGCGGCAGCGCGGTCGCAAGCCCCGGCATGAACCACAGTACAATGAGTGCGACAAGCTGGATAAGCACGAAGGGAATGATGCCGACATAGATATGGCGCGTGGTGATCCCGGGCGGCGCGACCCCCCGCAGGTAGAACAGCGTCGGTCCCAGCGGCGGGTGCATGTAGGAGGTCTGCAGGTTCACCGCGATCAGGATGCCGAGCCAGACCGGATCGACGCCGGGCATGGTGAGGAGCACCGGCGCCACGATGGGAACGACCACAAAGATGATCTCGAAGGCGTCCATGACGAAGCCGAGCAGAAAGATGGCGAGCATGACCGCCAGCAGGGCGCCGGCAGTACCGCCCGGCAGATCGGTCAGCGCGTCGTGCACCAGGCGGTCGCCACCGAGCGCACGGAAGACCAGGCTGAACAGCGTGGCGCCGATCAGGATGAGGAAGATCATGCTGGTGATCTGCGCCGTCTTCTTCACCACCGGGCGCAGCACGCCGGCAAGGCCGACCTTGCGGGCGGCGAGCAGCATGGCGCCGACCGCGCCGACCGAGGCGGCTTCGGTGGGCGTCGCCACCCCGAACAGAATGGAGCCAAGGACCGCGACAATGAGCGCGACCGGCGCCAGCAACGCTTCGGCCAGGCCGCCGGTCGGCGTATCACGGTGGGTCACCGCCGGACATGTCGCCGGCTTCCACACAGCCATGGCAGCGAGGAAGCCAAGGTAGAGAGCGACCAGCAGGGCACCCGGCACCACCGCCCCGGCGAACAGGTCGCTCACCGAGACGGTGTCGGGCGCGAAATTGCCCTTCGCCAGCTGCGCCGCCTGATAGGCATTGTTGAGCTGGTCGCCGAGCACGATCAGCACGGTCGACGGCGGCACAATCTGCGCCAGCGTCGCCGACGCCGCCACCGTTCCGGCGGCAAGCCGCGCGTCGTAACCGTGTCGCAGCATCGCCGGCAGCACGATCAACCCCATGGTGACGGCGGTAGCGCCGACGATGCCGGTGGAGGCAGCGAGCAAAGCGCCGACCAGCACGACCGAATAGCCAAGTCCGCCGCTCAGGCTGCCGAACAGCCGGCCCATGCGCTCGAGCAGATGCTCGGCGATGCGCGACTGTTCCAGCATGACGCCCATGAAGATGAAAAGCGGAACGGCCAGCAGCACCTCGTTGGTGATCACCCCGAAGATGCGCTGCGGCAGCGCGCCAAGGATGGAAAGGCTCATTACGCCGAACGCATCGCCGAGCACGGCGAAGACCAGCGACACGCCGGCGAGCGTCAGGGCCACGGGGTAGCCGGCCATCAGCACGACAACCACGGCGACAACCGTGAGTACCGCCAGGGTTTCGGCGAGCGGCATCAGCGCGCCCTCAGCACGGCGAGTGCGCGGATCGCCTGCGCAATGCCCTGCAAGGCCATCAGGGCGGCAAAGACGGGAATGAGCGTCTTGAGCAGATAGACCAGCGGCAGACCGCTCGACTCCTGCGAGCGCTCGAGGATTGCCCAGGAGCGCGCAGCGTAAGGCATCGAGAGCCAGAGCAGCACCAGCGCGAACGGCAGGAGCAGCAACAGACTGCCGAGCAAATCAATACCGGCGCGCGTGCGCGGCGTCGCCTGGTCGTAGAACACGTCCACCCGCACATGACCGCCGGCCCGAAGCGTCCACGCCGCCGCCAGCATGATCAGCGCGGCATGACAGTAGATTACCGTCTCCGACAGCCAGATCGAGCCGAAGCCGAACACATAGCGCGCCAGCACCAGCGCGAACTGGAGGACGACGATGACCAGCACGAGCCACGCCGCAGCGCGGCCGATCGCCGTGGTCAGGCGGTCGATCCCGTCGGCAAGCGCTGTAAAGGTTCGAGAAATTGCCCGGTTCCTCCCCCCGTTTCATGGATGATGACATATCGCGGCAGGCTCCGCTAAATTGCCACCCATGGCACAATCACACGACCACCATCATCACGATCACGAGCACTCAGAACTGTCAGACACCCAGCTGCGGGTGCGCGCGCTGGAGACGGTGCTGACCGAGAAGGGCTATGTCGAGCCGGCCGCGCTCGACGCCATCGTCGAGGCCTACGAGACGCGCATCGGGCCACGCAACGGTGCCGCCGTCGTGGCCAGGGCCTGGACCGATCCGGCCTTCAAACAGTCACTCCTCGCCGACGCCACCAGGGCGGTCTCGACGCTTGGTCATGTCAACCGGACCGGCGATCACCTCGTCGCGGTCGAGAACACGCCAACTAGACACAACATGGTCGTGTGCACACTGTGCTCCTGCTATCCGTGGGAAATGCTCGGCCTGCCGCCAATCTGGTACAAGTCGGCGCCCTACCGTTCGCGCGCGGTCAAGGATCCGCGCGGCGTGCTGACCGACTTCGGTGTCACGCTGCCGAAGGACACCGAGATCCGCGTGTGGGATTCCACCGCCGAGACGCGCTTCATGGTGCTGCCGATGCGGCCGGCCGGCACCGAAGGCTGGAGCGAAGAGCAGCTCGCCGAAATCGTCACGCGCGATTCCATGATCGGCACCGGACTGCCGAAGGCGGTGCGCTAATGGACGGTATTCACGACATGGGCGGCATGGATGGCTTCGGCAAGGTCGAGGCCGAGGAAAACGAGCCGCCATTCCATGAGCGCTGGGAGGGCCGCGTGATGGCCATGCAGCGTGCCCTGGGTTACGCCGGAGCCTGGCACATCGACCATTCGCGCTACGCGCAGGAACGGCTGCCGCCGCTCGTCTATCTCGCCGCGTCCTACTACCAGAAATGGGAGCTGGCGATGGAAACCAATGTGGTGGAGCGCGGGCTTGCGACGGCCGAGGAACTGAAGTCGGGCCGCGCATCGGGCCCGGGCAAGACTCTGCCGCGCAAGCTGACGCCGGCGGTGGTGCAGGCCGGCCTCACGCGCGGCACGTTCTTCCGCCAGCAACAAGGTCCGGCGAAGTTCAAACCCGGCGACCGTGTGCGCACCAGGAACATCCATCCCGCCACCCACACGCGATTGCCGCGCTACGCGCGCGACAAGGTCGGCACGGTGGAGCTCTGCCACGGGTGCCACATGTTTCCGGATTCGGTTGCCATCAATCGCGGCGATGATCCGCAATGGCTCTATACCGTGGTGTTCGACGGGCGCGAATTATGGGGACCGGATGGCGACCCGACGCTGAAGGTTTCGATTGACGCCTTCGAGCCTTATCTCAAACCGGCCTGACATGACCG
>CAZUDR010000028.1:5788-15693 GCA_964618715.1 uncultured Undibacter sp.
GTTATCGACCAGACTGCCGCGACCCGCGCGACGCAGGAAATACCGGGCATCCCGCGCGACGACAATGGCCCGGTGTTCCGCGAGCCCTGGGAGGCGCAGGCCTTCGCCATGGCGCTGGCGTTGCACGAGCGCGGCGTGTTCACCTGGACGGAATGGGCGGCGGCACTTGCCGAAGAGATCAGGCGCGCGCAGGCGGAAGGTGATCCCGACACCGGCGAGACCTATTACCTGCACTGGCTGGGGGCGCTGGAGAAGCTGGTGGCCGAGAAGGGCGTGACCAGCGGCGAGACGCTGCACCGCTATCGCGATGCCTGGGAGCACGCCTGCGAGCGCACCCCGCATGGGCGGCCGATCGAGCTGAGGGGCGAGGATTTCGCCTAGTTCCCGGCTGTCATGCCCCGCGAAAGCGGGGCATCCAGTAAACGCCTGCCGAGCTGTTGTACGTCAAACCCTTGCCGGCGATTACTGGATCATCCGCTTCCGCGGATGATGACTGCTGCGGGGTCACACCACATTGTCCGGCTGCAGAGCGCATTGGCCGCCGTCGGTCAGCTCGATCTGCACGGTGGTATGGCCAATGGAAAACTTCTGCTGCAGGTCGCTGGCGATGCGATGGAGGAATTCGTCACCGGGATGGCCCTGCGGCGTCACCACGTGACAGGTCAGCGCGGTCTCGGTGGTGCTCATCGCCCAGATATGCAGGTCGTGCACCCCGGCGACTTCGGGCAAACCGCACAGGTAACGCTCTACCTCATCAGGCTCGATACCGCGCGGCGCGGCGTTGAGCGACAACCTCAGCGAGTCGCGCAGCAGCCGCCAGGTGCCGATCAGGATCACCAGCGAGATCAGCAGGCTCACCGCCGGGTCAAGCCATTGCCACCCCGTGAGCATGATGCCACCGGCGGCGACGATCACCGCGACCGAGACGCCGGCGTCGGCCACCATGTGCAGGAAGGCACCGCGCATGTTGAGATCGGCCTTGCTGCCGCCGCTCAACAGCCAGGCGGAAAAACCGTTGATGACGACGGCGATCGCCGCGACCACCATCACCTCGGTGGTCGCCACCTGCTGCGGCTCGAAGAAACGGTGGACCGCCTCCCAGGCGATGAAACCGACGGCGAACAGCAGAATCACGCCGTTGGCGAAGGCCGACAGGATGGACGCGGCGCGCATGCGGTAGGTGAAGCGCGAGCTCGGCCGCCAGTCGGCGACCGCAAACGCCGCCCACGCCATCACCAGTCCGATCACGTCGCCGAAATTGTGCCCGGCGTCGGCAATCAGCGCGAGCGAGTTGGCGAGGAAGCCGTAGACCAGCTGCGCCGCCACCAGCGCGACGTTCAGCACGGTCGCGATGGCGAAGGTGCGGCCGTAGTTCGCCGTCTGGTCCGAATGGCCGTGTTGGTGATGGGCGTGGCCGCCGTGCACGGGCGCGATTCTCCCTTGTCGAATCGAACTTATGCCCGGCGCGATTGAATACTAGAACATCACACGCCGGCCGCGCCGCCGTCGGCGCGGGGGTCATGACCGCCCTCCAGGGTTCCATCGCCGTGCAGCACCACCGCACCGGCGTGACCCATCGTGTCCGAATAAGGTTCGTCGAGCACCTGCAGGTCGTGCCCGGCCGACATCAGCCGGTCGATCAGATTCTCGTCAAAACGGGATTCGACACGCAGGTTGGTGATGGTCGAGCCCCAGGTGCGGCCGAGCAGCCAGCGCGGCGCGTCGAGCGCGCGCTCGAGCGGTTCGCCGAAGGCGACATGGCGGGTGAACACCGCGGCCTGCGACTGCGGCTGGCCGTCCCCGCCCATAGTGCCGTAGGCCATGACGCGGCCGTCCTTGAGCTCCGCCAGCGCCGGATTGAGCGTGTGGAACGGGCGGCGCCCGGGTGCGAGCGCGTTCAGCGCCTTCGGCTCGAGCGAGAAGCTGGCGCCGCGGTTCTGCATGAGCACGCCGGTCGCCGGCAGCACGCAACCGGAGCCGAATTCCCAGTAGAGCGACTGGATGTAGGAGACGACGAGGCCGCTCGCGTCTGCGGCCCCCATCCAGATGGTGTCGCCATCCCCCGGCGGCGCCGGCCATTTTGCAGCTTTCCTGCGGTCGATCTTCCGTGCTTCCGCGTCGAGAAACCCGGATGACAAATACCGGTCGAGTGGCCCGCTGATCCGGTCGGGATCGGTGACAACGCGGTCGCGCACGCGGAAGGCGCGCTTGGTGGCCTCGACCAGGCCATGGACATGCTCGAAGCTCTCGGCCTGCGTCACGCGCAGGCGGTCGAACAGTGCAAGAATGATCAGCGAGGCCAGACCCTGCGTCGGCGGCGGCGTGTTGTAGAGCGTGCCGGCACCGATGCCTACACGCAGCGGCTTCTCGATCGTGGCGCGAAAATTCTCCAGATCGGCGCGGGTCACCGGACTGCCGATGCGGTCGAGATCGGCGGCGATCTCGCGACACACATCGCCGCGATAGAAATCCTCAAGGCCTGCGTGAACGAGATGGCCAAGGGTGGCGGCGAAGGCTTGCTGTTTCAATTGCGCGCCTTCCCCGGGAGGCTTTCCGTCGATGAGAAAGGCGTCGCGAAAGCCGGTGGCGTTGTCCATCTCCGGCAGCTTTTCCGCCGTCAGCCGGGCCTGACTGCGCGTCACGGTGTAACCGTCGCGCGCATGCCTGATGGCGCCCGCCAGCAGCAGATCGAGCGGCAGCTTGCCGCCCTCCGCCTTCGCCGCGTCCTGCGCGAGCATCCAGCCGGCAATCGCGCCCGGCACGGTCAGCGCGGCCAGCGGCCCGCGCGCCGGGATTTCGTCATGGCCGGCATCCCGGTAGAGCCGCGGCGTCGCCCTGGCGCCGGCGCGCCCGGCGCCAATCAGCGCACGCACGCGGCCGGACGGCTCGCGGATCAGCCAGAAGCCGTCGCCGCCGACATGGTTCATGTGCGGATAGACCGCCGCGATGCTGGCCGCCATCGCCAGCATCGCCTCGATGGCATTGCCGCCCTCGGCCAGGATCGCGCGGCCGTCCTCGACGGCGGCAGCATGCGGCGCGCAGACGACGCCGCGGCGGTGGCCGGCGGTGTAAAGGGTCATGCGGGCACGGCAGCGTCGAGACCGCGCTTCCTGAGCAGCGCGTCAACCGTCGGCAGGCGGCCACGAAACGCCGTATAGGCCTCGGCCGGATCGCGCAGGTTTCCGGCGCCATAGATGAAGTCGCGCAGGCGCCTGGCGACCGCGGGGTTGAACGGATCGCCGGTCTCGGCGAACGCCTCGAAGGCGTCAGCGTCGAGCACCTCCGACCACATGTAGGAGTAGTAGGCCGCCGCGTAGCCGCCGCCGGAGAACAGATGCTGGAAATTGGGCATGCGGTGACGCATGACGATCTCCGCCGGCATGCGGATGTGCACGAGTTCCCTGCGCTCGAATTCACCGATGTCGAGCCCGGCGGGATCGCGCAAACCGTGAACCTCGAGATCGAGCAGCGCGCAGGCGGTGTATTCCACCGTGGCGAAGCCCTGATTGAAGGCGCGCGCGGCCAGCAGCCGGTCGAGCAGCGCCGGCGGAATCGGCTCGCCCGTGCGGTAGTGGCGCGCGTACTGGCGCAGGATTTCCGGCACTTCCAGCCAGTGCTCGTACAGCTGCGACGGCAGCTCGACGAAATCGCTCGGTACCGCGGTACCGGCGAGCAGCGGATAGGTCACGTCCGACAGCAGGGCATGCAGGGCATGGCCGAACTCGTGGAACAGGGTGCGCGCCTCCTCGAAGGAGAGCAGTGCCGGATCGCCCGCGGCCGGTTTGGTGAAATTGCAGACATTGACGATGAGAGGGCGAATGTCGCCGGCCAGTTTTTCCTGGTCGCGTAGCGACGTTTTCCAGGCGCCGCTGTGCTTGGAAGAGCGTGCGAAATAGTCGCCGATGAACAGGCCGACATGCCCGCCGGACTCGTCCTTCACCTCCCAGGCGCGCGCGTCCCTGTGATAGAGCGGCACATCGACAGGCGTGAAGGTGAGCCCGAACAGACGCCTCGCGGTCTCGAAGGCCGCGCCGATCATGCTGTCGAGCTGGAAGTACGGCTTGAGCTCGGCCTCGTCCAAGTCGAATTGCGCCTTGCGCCGCTTCTCGGTGTAATAGCGCCAGTCCCATGGCGCGAGCGGGAAATTGCCGCCCTCCTCCGTCACCAGCTCCTGCAAGGCGTCGCGCTCGGCCAGCGCCCTGGCCCGCGCGCGCTGCCACACCTCGTCGAGCAGCTTGCGCACGGCCGCGGGTGTCTTCGCCATCTGGTCGTCGAGCCGGTAGTCGGCGAAGCTGTCGAAGCCGAGGATTTTCGCCCGCTCGGCGCGCAGGTTCACCATCTCGGCGATGATCGCGCGGTTGTCGGTCTTGCCGCCATTCTCGCCGCGCCGGATCCAGGCCTGGAACAGTTTCTCGCGCAGATCGCGCCGGGCGGAGAACTGCAGAAAGGTCTCGCAGGCCGAGCGGCCCAGCGTGATGGCGTACTTGTCCGGGTGGCCGCGCTCCTGCGCCGCCGCGCGCGCGGCGTGTCGGGCGAAGTCGGGCAGACCGGCCAGATCGGCCTCGTCCAGCAGCAATGCAAAGGATTTCTCGTCGGCCAGCACGTTCTGTCCGAATTGGGTGCCGAGGGTCGCCAGCCGCTCGTTGATCGCCGCCAGCCGGTCCTGCTTCGGCCTGTCGAGCGCCGCGCCCGCGCGCACGAAGCGGGTGTGGTAGCGGTCGAGCACCCGCGTCTGTTCGGCGTCGAGGCCGAGTTCGCCTTGCCGCGCATGAAGGTCGGCGATGCGGGCGTAAAGCGCGCGGTTCAGGTAGATCGCGTTTGCATGACGGGCGAGCAGCGGCGACACCTCCCGCTCGACCGCCTCGATCGCGTCGCTGGTATCGGCGCCGGCCAGCACGAAGAAGATGCTGGCCACGCGGTCAAGCTCGCGGCCGCCCCGCTCGAGCGCCTCGATGGTGTTGGCAAAGGTCGGCGGCGTCGCATCGGCGGCAATCGCGTCGATCTCGGCGCGGTGACGCGCCAGCGCGTCATCGAAGGCGTCGCGGAGGCGGTCGGGCGTCGCCTCCGCGAAGGGCGGCAGGCCATACGGGCCGGTCCATTCGGCAAGCAGCGGATTGCGGGCGGTGTCGGGGGGCATCTGCGGCGCGTTCATGGCGGACATCTAGCCATGAACGGGCGGCTTGGCGAGGGGCCTTGCGTCGCGGCCTCCGTGTCAGGCGCGGGCTAGCGGCTTTGGCCGCAGCAGCGTCACCAGGAGGATGCCGACGATGACAAAGCCGCCGCCGAGGTAGTGGTACCATTCGATGCGCTCGCCCAGAATCGCCCAGGCGAAGAAGGTCGCAAACAGCATCTGGCTGTAGATCAGCGTGCCGGCGCGCGAGGCGCCGAGGACACCGATGCTCCAGTTGTAGAGAAAGTACATGAAGGCGCCGCCGATGACGCAGGTATAGAGCAGCGCCAGATAGCCCGCTGTGGCGAGATGCTCGTGCTCGCCGTGCCAGATCTCCAACAGCGAGAAGGGCAGCGCCGCAAGGCTGCCGGCACCCATCAGGATGACCAGCAGCGGCAGTGGTGGCAGATCGAACTTCGCCCGCTTCAGCAGCACCGTATAGCCGGCAAACATGCAGGTGGCGCCGAGGGCGACCAGATCGCCGATGCCGATGTTCAGGCCGAGCAGGACGGCAAGGCTTCCGTGCACGCAAATCACCACGATGCCGACGAAGGCGACCGCCATGCCGAGGCCCTGCCAGCCGTTCATCGGCTCGCCCAGCACGCGATGGGCCAGCAGCATGGTCGCCATCGGCGCCAGCGCGAACACGATGCCGACATTGATCGCGCTGGTCAGGGACAGGGCGGTGAACATGACCCCTTGCGTGAGGCCCAGACCGATGGCGCCGATGAATGCAGCCTCCCAGCCGCGCCGGCGCACCAGGTCGATCATGTCGCGATGATGGCTGGCGACCAGCGGCAGCAGAATGAGCATCGATATCAGCGCGCGCCAGAAGCAGAAGGTCCATGGCGGCATCTGGGTGACGCCGATCTTGACCACGACGAAGACGCTGCCGGCAATCACCCACGTCGCAATTCCGGCCGCGTAACCGGCCGCGTCGGAATGGCCGTCGACGTGATGTCGTTTGGCGGCCGCCTCGGCGGCCGCCCAGATCTGGATCGGCATGACGCCACCTGTCATGGCCACGCTTGGTCAACCCGGGGAGATTAGAATTGACGGTGGTGTCGTCTGCAACCCGCGCCCGGGTGCGCTATCCGCGCAAGGCCCGCAGCGCATTGAAGATGACCGCCACGTCGATCACCTCCTGCAGCAGCGCGCCCTGCACCGGAGGCAGAAAGCCCAGGGCCGCCGCCACCATGGCCGCGATCGACAGGCCCATGCCGGCGACGACGCTCTCCAGCGCGATATAGCGCGAGCGCCGCGCGATCCGCACGGCAGGCAGGACGCGGTCGAGCTCGTCGACCAGCAGCACCACGTCGGCGGCTTCGGCGGACGCCGCCGCGCCCCTGGCGCCCATGGCCATGCCGACATCAGCTGCCGCCAGCGCCGGCGCGTCATTGACCCCGTCGCCGATCATCATCACCGGGCCGTTCTTGCGCTCGGACAGCACCACCAGGATTTTCTGGTCGGGGGTGAGCTCCGAACGCACCGCGTCGATGGAGAGACCCCCGCTGACGAACGTCGCCACCTCGTGGCGGTCGCCGGTGGCAAGGACGATGCGGTCGATGCCGAGGGCGCGCAGGTTGCGCAGAAGCTGTTCGGTGCCGGCGCGCAGCGGGTCGGACAGGACGATCAGGCCGGCCTGCCCGCCGTCGATCGCCACCGCCACCACCACGGCGCCGGGCGCGCGGTCGCCGCCCGGGGCGGCCACGCCGGCCTCTCCGGTCCTGCCGGCGACGAAACGCGGTCCGCCGACCAGAACGTCATGGCCGTCGACCCGGCCGGCGATGCCTTCTCCCGGCGTCTCCGCAATCTCGCCCGGCACGGACAGCGTCAGTCCCCTGCTGCGGGCCTCGCCGACAATGGTCTGGGCGATGACGTGCTTGGAGGCCTGGTCGAGCGACGCGGCCACCCGCAGCAGCTCGTCCGGGTCGACGCCGGCGGCAGGCTGGATCGCCGCGATGCGGGCTTCGCCCATGGTCAGCGTGCCGGTCTTGTCGATGACCAGCGCGCGCACCTGCGCCAGCGTCTCGATCGCCTTGCCACCCTTGATCAGGATGCCGAGCTTGGCGGCCCGCGAGAGGCCGGAGACCAGCGCCACCGGCACCGCGAGGATGAGCGGACAGGGCGTCGCGACCACAAGCACAGCCACCGCCCGGATCGGATCGGCGGAAAAGGCCCAGGCGGCGCCGGCAAGGACAACAGTGACGACCAGGAAGATTATGGCGTAGCGGTCGGCCAGCCGCGACATCGGAGCGCGCGACCGCTGCGCCATCTCCACCAGGCGCACGACGGCGGCGTAGGTGCTCTCCGCCGCCAGGCGTGAAGCGACAAGGTCGAAGGCGTCGCCGACATTGGTCGAGCCGCTCATGACCGGCTCGCCGGCGGCCCGCTGGACCGGCAGCGATTCGCCGGTCAGCGCCGACTGGTCGAGCACGGCGATGCCGCCCGCCACACTGCCATCGACCGGCACCACGTCACCCTGGCGCACCAGCAGCCGGTCGCCGGGCAGGACCAGATCAAGCGCCACCTCCTCCAGCGCGCCGTCGCGGTGGCGCAGGGCAGTGCGCGGCACCCGCGACAGCAGCGCGGTCATCTCGTGGCGGGCCCGGCGCTCGGCGTAGCTCTCCAGATACTGGCCGCCGGCGTACATGAGGGCGACGATGGCCGCCGCCAGCTCCTCGCCGAAGACCAGCGCCGCCGTCATCGACAGCGCGGCGACGATGTCGAGGCCGAGATCGCCGCGGCGCAGGCTGGTGACGATCTCGACCGCCAGGGCGGACAGGACCGGCAATGTCGCCGCCGCCCAGATCACCTGCGGCCAGCCGCCGAGGCCGGCGACACGCGCGGCGAGACCCGCCACCAGCCCCGCCGCGGCGAGGCCGGCGAGCAGCGGACGAACGGTCCCGAGCGCGCGTGTCAGATCCATGGCCAACGCTTCCAGCTTCCGCACGGCCGCGCCATGCGCGAGATCAAAGCCCCGTGCATGCGCGAAAAAAGCCGATTTTCAAGGGCTTGATCCCGCCGCCGCTTTCGGTGAGATTGCCGCCGTCGCAGGAGAGTGCCATGGCCCGGGACCGCCGCATCAACTGGCTCAACGTCATCACCGTGATCAGCGCCGCCATCCTGATCGGCGCCGAGGTGTTCGGCGCTGCCTTCGCGGGTGCCTGGGCCATCGCCACGCTGTTCGAGCTCGGCGACCTCGGCGCGCAGATCCTCAACGTCGTGCTCGTGCTCTGCGGTGTCGTCGTCATGGTGCAGTTCGTCCGCAACGCACACCTTATCGAACCGTTCACCATGCGTGAGTGAGCACGCGCGACGCCAGAGCGGCCGCCGGATGATAAAAAGTTAAGAAAGATTTGGCTCGCGGCGAACTAAATCCCTTGCATCGCGCGAAATATTTGTTATTTGCACCTGTGCCCAATTTCGCACGTGCCTGTGGCCGTGTGTCGGTCGGTGGGCGTTCGGACAAGAGGCCGAACAGCCGCCTGGGGAGACGGAGCAGAGCTCGCACTCCTCAAGACCTCTGACCGGCAGCCGGAGGCGAAACCGGCGCACTCTGCTCTCAGCAGGGGACGCGGCTTAAAGCAACGACGATCGGGCTTCCTAGGTCTCTGCCGGCTTCCAAACCCGGCTCACCGAAGAGGCTTGTTCATCATTGCCGGCCGTGCGGACGGGGTAACTCCCCTTCCCACCTAAGGCGACATGAGCGGCATTTGAGAGTGCCAGCGCCGGCGCGTCCCCAAAGCGCGCAGTCGCCGACCTCGCAAAGACCGCATCATCTGGGGCAGCGCGCCCCCTTGAGCCGTGGGGAGTTAGACCCATGACCGAGCGCATCCGCGAATTCCTGCGCAACCGGCAGGAGGACGGCCCCTGCCTGGTCGTCGACCTCGACATCGTGCGCGAGAACTACAACGCCTTCGCCAAGGCGCTGCCCGACACGCGCGTCTTCTATGCCGTGAAGGCCAACCCGGCGCCGGAGGTGCTGGCGCTGCTGGCGAGCCTCGGCTCCTGCTTCGACACCGCCTCGACCCCCGAGGTCGAGCTGGTGCTGGCCGCCGGCGCCACGCCGGACCGCATCTCCTATGGCAACACGATCAAGAAGGAGCGAGACATCGCCCGCGCCTACGCGCTTGGCGTCCGCCTCTTCGCGGTCGACTGCCAGGCCGAGGTCGACAAGGTGGCCCGGGCCGCGCCCGGCAGCCGCGTATTCTGCCGCATCCTGTCCGACTGCATCGGCGCCGAATGGCCGCTGTCGCGCAAGTTCGGCTGCGAGCCAGCCATGGCCGTGGACGTGCTCGAGCACGCCCTGCGCCAGGGCCTGGAGCCCTACGGGGTCTCCTTCCATGTCGGCTCCCAGCAGCGAAACCAGCACGCCTGGGATCGCGCACTGGCCTCGGCATCGGCCGTGTTCCGCGAATGCGGCGAGCGCGGCATCAACCTGTCCATGGTCAATCTGGGCGGCGGCTTCCCGACCAGATACCTGAAGAACGTGCCGACGGTGAAGACCTACGGCACGGCAATCTTCCGCGCACTGCGCAAGCACTTCGGCAACCGTATCCCGGAGACCATCATCGAACCGGGCCGCGGCATGGTCGGCAATGCCGGCGTGATCGAAAGCGAGGTCGTCCTCGTCTCCAAGAAGAGCGAGGAGGACGACGTGCGCTGGGTGTATCTCGACATCGGCAAGTTCGGCGGCCTCGCCGAGACGATGGACGAGTCGATCCGCTATCCG